>SHWT01000024.1 GCA_009693715.1 Chitinophagaceae bacterium | reverse complement strand
TGGATTTAAAAACATTTCATTTAAAACCGTTTGACTTACTATATTTTCATCCATCAAGTCATCGTATAAACTGGCTAGTACGAAGTAAAGTTTATTGTTTTCCCTTTCTTTTGTATTAGTAGCCCTGTTTTCGAAATTAGCAAAACTATCATTGATAATATATTGCTGAATGCCTTGAAACTTTTTAATTTTTTTAAAAGTAGTAGGTGAAAACTTCCCATTAAATTTTAATTCAATATTTTTTAATAAATGTGCAGTCTTTATCTCAGATAAAGCTAAACCAAATAACATCCTAGCTAATAAGCCTAATATATTGTAACTATAAATGATGAAATACATAGTATCTAAGTTAAAATAAAATATTCATACTTTAATTTTGTTAACTGAGCTTTTAAACTTTTTACCTAATTTAGTGTCTAATTAATTAAAATAGCATGAGCAGCCCTATGATAAAATACCTAAGCCTTGTACTGCCTTTTTTTATTGTGAGTAATTTGCAGGCGCAGACCAAAAAATCATCGGATTCCACTACTTTTTCAATACAAGCGGAATATTTAAGTGACTACATTTATAATGGCAGAGCCGATTCTATTAAGTATCCCTATCAAACCACCACTGCTTCATTATATTTAGCCAATGGTTTATTCTCTAATTTCAGTGCTAGTTATTTACTAACACCCGGTATGAAAGGGTTTGATTTTTTTGAACTTAATTTAGGGTATGAATATAAAATTGGCAAAAAGATTTATGGTGAATTATATGGCTCAAAGTATTTTTATGCAGGCGGTGCAAATTTAATTAATGGAAATATTTCAAGTGATATTGGCGTTAGCTTAAATTATGATTTTGTTTATTTTCAATTTAATAATGTAGTTGATGTTTTTTTTACTAATAAAGCGGATATACAATTTACGCCTGGCATAGAAAAAACTATTTATTTACCAAGTAGTAATAAGTCTAGTTGGAGTATCAATCCTTATGTTTATTCCAATTTTAGTTCTGTAAATTATTATGAATCAAATGTTACTCGTCGTTTAAATGGAATGAGGCGCGGACCAGGTGCGAATGCAATTACTTCCCAATTGACAAGCACTACTGTTGTTCAAGATAAAGGGTTTAAATTACTAAATACTGATTTTTCAATACCGTTATCATATGAGTATAGCCACTGGCTTGCTACCTTTACGCCCACTTATACAATGCCATTCAATAAAATTGAAACCATTACTACAAACACAGTGACTTCAGCAACTGGTTCAACAACAACAAAAATTAATTCAACTCCGTATTCTGAATTGCATTTAAAAAATCAATTTTATTTTCAAATAGGGGTTACTTATAAATTTTAATAATGCGCTTAACTAAAACCACTAAAATATTATTAACTGCTTCCAGCTTATGGTATTTTGGCGAAGGTTTATTTGGTCCCCTCTTTGCCATTTATGCTGAAAAAATTGGTGGTGATTTGTTAGACATTACCTGGGCATGGGCATTTTATTTAGTGACTACAGGTGTTTTCTATTTTATCATTGGAAAATATTTTAATAATTCAGCGTATAAAAAACATGTCATGATAGCAGGCTATGCATTAAATGCTTTGCTAACCTTTGGTTATATGTTTGTTTCAAATCCTACCCAATTATTTCTATTACAAATAGGATTGGGTATTGCAGAAGCCTTAAGTGCACCCATTTGGGATGCTCTTTTTGCCAGTAATATGGAAGACACAGAAAATACCTTTCACTGGAGTTTGGCAAGTGGACACACGCATTTTGTATCTGGTATCGCAATTGCCATAGGCGGCTTAATTGCAAATTACATCTCTTTTGATGCTTTATTTTTAACCATGGGTCTCATTCAAGTTATTGCCACATTTGTTCAAGCAAAACTTTTGTTTTTGAACAAATCTAATTAATAGGCATAGCTTTAATTTTGTTGTACCTTCGAGGTATACAAGTATTAAATATTTTATTTTGAAGTTTATAGATTTAGGGTTGGACCCACGTATCTTAGAAGGGATTGACGCAATGGGTTATGAAAATGCTACACCTGTGCAACAACAGGTAATGGTTCCCATTTTAGAAGGGAAGGATATAATTGCTGCAGCACAAACAGGCACAGGAAAAACAGCTGCTTTTTTATTACCCTTATTGCACCGATTACTCACTTCCCCACATCATGCTGGTGACATTAATGCAATGATTATTGTGCCAACGCGTGAGTTAGCCATACAAATAGCCGAAAGTATTGAAGGCCTTTCCTATTTTACCGATGTTAGTTCCATTGCTGTTTATGGCGGTGGTGACGGGAATTCGTTTGTGACAGAAAAAAAGGCATTAACCAGTGGTGTTGATATTGTGGTTTGTACCCCTGGAAGAATGATTGCACATTTAAATATGGGCTATGTGAAACTGAAAGGTTTAAAATATTTAGTGCTAGATGAGGCCGACAGAATGTTGGACATGGGATTTTCCGATGACTTATCCAAGATTTTTACTTTTTTACCTGTGGTTCGCCAAAACTTATTGTTTTCAGCTACTATGCCTGCTAAAATGAGGGTGCTTGCAAAAAAACTATTAAACAATCCTATTGAAATTAATATTGCCATTTCTAAACCACCTGAACAGATAGTTCAAAAAGCATTTATTTTATATGAAGCACAAAAAGTGCCTATTATAATTGATATGCTAAGCTCAAAGAAGTTTTCAAAAGTAATTGTGTTCTGTTCAAAGAAATTGAATGTCAAGCAATTAACTTTAAAATTGAAGCATGCGAACTTAGCTGTTGCTGAAATTCATTCTGATTTAGATCAAAAAAGCAGGGAACAATATTTACAGGATTTTAGAAATCAAAAAATTAATATTTTGGTGGCAACAGATGTATTAAGCAGGGGTATTGATATTGATGATATTGATTTAGTGATTAATTATGATGTGCCTAACGATGGCGAGGATTATATACACCGTATAGGTAGAACTGCTCGAGCTGCTACTTCAGGCACTGCATTTACACTTGTTAGCGAAAATGAACAAGGCAAATGTGCAGTTATAGAACAACTTTTAGGTGCCCCAATTTTCAAAGGAACTGTACCAGCTGAATTTGGACCAACACCAGCGTACAATCCAAAAGCGGCTGTAAAAAATGGGTTTAATCGAAGAAGATAATTTTTTAAGATAAAAATTTATTGTTTATTTTTGATTAATGATTCACGCTTAATAATTTATTTCAAATGAAATTTTTATTTACATTTTTTATCCTTTTAAATATACTTTGTAATAAGGCGGACCAGCCTGCTGTAGAAATTTTTAAAGGAAAATTAGTCTTACAAGGTATTTGTATGAATTACGTAATACAAATAGTGGAAGGTTCTGTTAATCCAACATTATATGAACAAAGCTGGGTGAATCCCTCAACAAATACTACCTATAAAAATGTATTTGGTTTAGAGAGTATCTGCACTTTTCCATCTAATATTAAAGAAGGGGATGAATTTTATTTTACCATCCCTAAAAATCCTGTGGCACAAACCTGTGCGCAGTGCAAGGCATATAGCCCAATACCAGCTAAAATAATCAATATCGCTATTTATTATAAGTAGGGAGTATACTGAATTTTAAACAGGCATCGACTGATTTATCCATTTTTAAACCAGTAAAAAAATTGAATCCAAACACAGAAGCCCTGGTATTTAAGATTCAATATTAAAGTATAGGATGAAAAATATATTAGTGTTATGTACAGGCAATAGTTGCCGTAGTCAAATAGCAGAAGGCTATTTAAAACATTTTGCTAATGGCAAAGCAAATATTTATAGTGCCGGTGTTGAAACGCATGGGGTAAATCCAAAAGCAATTGCTACCATGAAGGAAGATGGGATTGATATAGCTGGTAATACATCCAATAATGTATTAGAATATAAAGATATTCCCTTTGATTTTATTATCACCGTTTGCGATAATGCTAAGGAGCGTTGCCCTTATTTTCCAAGTGATGCAATCAAGTTTCATTATAATTTTCCGGATCCTGCCAAAGCAACAGGTACAGAAGAAGAAATCAATAATTCATTTGCGTCTACCAGAGATTTAATTAAGAAGTATTGTGCTGATTTTGTGCAGCAGTATCTTTAATTCCATTGTATAGCAAAATACAAACAAGGGATATTGCCAACATTGGTAATGTTGTGTAATATATTTGATCCTAATAAAACAACATCCCCTGGATTTGCCTTTTGATGATCGGTGCCAATTTGCATTTCGCCATTTCCGTCTAACATCAATATAATTTCCTCATTCACATGGGTATGCGGTTCGTGGCTTTTGAAACCAACGTTTAACTGGGTGACATGTATGTCAAATCGATTTAACATAGCAGTAGGGCGATCAAAAAATTGTCGAACACCACCTCTTTCATGCGGCTTAAATTTGATATTATCCCAAAGGGTTATAAAGGATCCACCAGCTTTTACACCTCTTTCGATATTTATTTTTTTCCCAGCGGAATAGCTCATTTCATATAGCTGTAATAAATCATTCCCGCTATTTTTTATTTGTATTTTATCGCCAGGTAATACGCAAACGACGGATCCTCTGTTTAATTGGGTTTTTTGGTCATTGAGTGCAATATTAGCAATACCGGTTTTAATAATGTAAAATTTCTCTTGTTGAACAGTCACTTTTCCTTCCCATTTCTTTCCTGCAGGTATACTGATACCTATCATAGCATGCTTTGCTAAAACACCCCCTTTGCCCGCAAATAGGATTGATTTTTGAACCTTACTAGGATTACCATTATTATTTATATCCCATTGATACACTTTAGATTGCAAGCTTTTTTGTTGTGCTTGTAATAGGCTTATTGTTAATATTAAATAAATCGTAAATCTGAATTTCATAGGTCAATAGTTTAATGATTTAATAATTTACGCAAGGGTCAGTATTAAATTAGGATGTCAAATAATACGTAATATTGTACTTGAAAATACAGGATTAACTATGAAAAAACAAATCTTACTATTAATAACAATGTGGTTCACATTATTATTAAACGCCCAAGTTATCCCTTCTCAAATTACGCTTTCCAATGGTTGGAAATTATCACCCGTAGGAAAGTCATTTACATTAGGTGATTTGCCATTAAACATAGCAGTGAGTAAGTCAGGTAATTTGTTAGCGGTGACGAATAATGGTCAAAGTACGCAAAGCATACAACTCATTGATGCCAAGTCAGAAAAAGTGATTGATTCTATTGCTATTGGAAAATCATTTTATGGTTTACAATTTTCTTCCGATGAAAAATATCTATTCGCCTCAGGCGGACATGATAATATCATTATTAAATATGCAATAAAAGATAAGCATTTAAATAGCATTGACACTTTTAAATTAGGTAAGCCTTGGCCTATTGCTATTGGCCCTTCAGGGATTGCATTGGATGAAAAAAGGAACTTAATGTATGTAGTTACACGTGAGGATAAGCAACTTTACATTTTTGATTTAAATACAAAACAAATTATTAAAAAATTACGCATTGATGGTGAAGCATATACCTGTATTTTGAATCCTAATAACAATGAGCTTTACGTTAGTTGCTGGGGATGTGATCAAGTAAATACACTTGATTTAACAACTTTAAGTTGGAAGCCATCCATCCAAGTGGGGGACAACCCAAATGAAATGTTAGTGACGCCTGATGGCAAGTATTTATATGTATGTAATTCCAATGACAATAGCGTGTCGGTCATTAATTTAAAATCTAGAATTGTAATTGAAACCTTGGATGCGGCGCTTTTTCCAAATGCGCCTAGTGGTTCAACTACCAATAGCTTATGCTTGGATGCTATTAATAAGCGTTTATATATAGCGAATGCAAATAACAATTGTATTGCTGTTTTTGATGTGGAGGAGCCTGGCGAAAGCGTTGCAAAAGGTTTTATTCCTGTTGGTTGGTATCCAACTTCAGTGCGCGTTGTCAATAAAAAATTATGGGTTGCCAATGGTAAGGGGTTTTCGTCACAACCAAACCCTTTTGGACCTTCCCCTGTGCGAGCAAAGGAGGAAGTGATTAGTCATGGCGCTAGTTTTAAACCAGGCGACCAAGTTGAATATATTGGCGGATTGTTCAAAGGCAGTATGAGTATTATTGCTGTTCCTACTGATAAGGATTTAATAGCTTATTCAAAGGCGGTATATAAAAATGTACCCTATTCAATAGCTAAAACAAATATAGCGGATTCGTCAGCACCTGGTTTCCCAATACCAATGAAGCAAAATCAAAGTTCGCCCATTAAGTATGTATTTTATGTCATTAAGGAAAACAGAACTTATGACCAGGTGTTATCAGATATTCCTCAGGGTAATGGGGATACTAGTTTGTTATTATTTGGAAAAAATATTACGCCAAATCAACATCATATAGCGGAATCATTTGTTTTACTTGATAATTTTTATGTGGATGCCGAAGTGAGTGCGGATGGACATAATTGGTCCATGGGTGGATATGCAAATGACTATTTGGAAAAAACATGGCCAAGTAGTTATGGTGGTCGTGGCGGTACTTATGGTGGTGAAGGACAAAGAGAAATTGCCAATAATAAAAATGGTTTTATTTGGAATCAATGTTATCGCAATGGGGTAAGCTATAGAAGTTATGGTGAATTTGTATCTGCTGGCAGACCTACGCTTTCAATTTTGAAAGATCATTATTCTACTAAGTACCCTAGCTATAATTTAGCAATTACAGATGCTTATCGTTTTCAAATTTGGAAAAAGGATTTCGACTCTTTATTAGCTTTAAATAAAGTACCTCAATTTAACACCGTAAGATTAGGCAATGACCATACCGAAGGTTTACGATTAGGTAGGCCAACACCATATGCGCATGTGGCTGACAATGATTATGCAGTTGGTTTATTTATTGAAGCATTAGCCAAAAGTCCCATCTGGAATGAGACTGCTGTTTTTATTTTGGAAGACGATGCGCAAAATGGTTCAGATCATGTGGATGCACACCGCAGTACAGCTTATGTTGCAGGTGGTTTTGTAAAACGAAATTTTGTTGATCATACCCCTTATACTACTACTTCTATGTTAAGAACCATGGAGTTGATTTTAGGGATGCCTCCAATGACACAATATGATGCTGCAGCAACGCCCATGTGGAAATGCTTTGATTCAACGGCGAAGCCTTTTGTATTTTCAGCGATTGCGCCTAAAATAAATACGAAGGAAGTAAACACAGCACGTAATGAATGGCAACAAAAGTCGGAAAAATTAAATTTTGTTATGGAGGATAGCAATAATGACTATGAGTTTAATAAAATATTATGGCATGGTTTAAAAGGAAATATTCCTTTCCCTGCACCGCGTCGCGCAGCATTTGTAACGCCTACGGAAAAAGATTAGTTGGAGGCTAATATTTTTAAGTAGTTTTGAGTAGTTTATGAAAATTAAAATTATTAAAAACAGATCTGACATTGGCGCAGGTACGCGCGGTTCAGATATGGGAATAGATGCAATTGAAATTGCGGCTATCAATCAGAATAATGATTTTTTTCATCGATATCAATATGTAGATGTTAAAACGCATAATGAATCCATTTATCATAAAAACACGAATAACTTTGCGAAGCGTATTGAGCATGTAAAAGAACAATGTCAACGCGTTGCTGACATAGTTAAGGAAACAATTATATCGGGCGATTTTCCCATTGTATTATCTGGAGATCATTCATCAGCATTAGGCACCATGAGTGGTATTAAGGCAGCGAATCCTGCAAAATCAATCGGTGTTATTTGGATTGATGCACATGCTGATTTACATTCTCCGTATACATCACCTTCAGGTAATATTCATGGTATGCCACTTGCTGCTGCATTGCATATGGATAATATAGCTGCTAAAATTAATGACCCTGGTGAAATCACTACAAAATATTGGGATGAATTAAAAAATATAGGGATTGCTGGATCAAAAATTAAGTCCTCGAACTTAGTTTATTTTGGTTTGCGTGATTTTGAGTCCGCAGAAAAGCAAATTATAGACGCCCACGAAATTTTATTTTTCGAAGTTGCAGAGACCAGAGAGAAGGGTTTGAAGTTTTGTATTCAAGAAGCAATGACTCGATTAGAAAATTGCGATCAAATTTATATCTCTTTTGATGTAGATTCATTGGATTGTGATCGAGTTTCCTATGGAACAGGAACGCCTGTTCCTGTTGGTTTTTCATCAGGCGAAATAAATGACCTATTTGAACTATTTATTACAACAAATAAGGTTTGTTGTATTGAACTGACCGAGGTTAACCCACTTTTGGATAATAAAGGAAACAAAATGGCCGAAACCGCATTTGAAATTTTAGATGACTTGGTTAAGCACTTATCCATTTTATAATTATAGATCGATTTATTACAATATTAGTTGTTAATGTATTATTTTGCGTTTAAATAAAATAATATGTCAACTAAAATTACCATTAACAATAACGGATCATTAAAGGTAGAAGGTGAATTCACCATTGTAGATCGTGCTGGAAATACGTATGATTTAGCAGGTAGAGAAGTGATTGGACTTTGCCGTTGTGGATTAAGTAAAAACAAGCCATTTTGTGATGGCGCGCATAACGGAAATTTTGAACACGAAGCAACTGCTTTCGCGCTTCCGCCTAAAAAAACAGTTTAAGTCTAGTTTATGTCCGAAATTAAAATGTCAACTGATTCCAGAAGAAAGTTTATAAAAAATATATCCTTTGCTTCCGCCTTCTTAATTACAGGTAAAGTCAGTTCCTTAAGCGCAAATGATGTTATTGGCTTAAAAAGTAAAGTTAAACTCCGTTTTGTAGTAGCTTCTGATGTGCATTATGGTCAGCCAGATACTCCTTTTGAAAAAATGACGGAAACAGTTATGAATCAAATAAATTTATTTCATCAGCAAAGTCCATTAGATTTTTGTGTGATGAATGGCGATTTAATTCATAATGAAAAATCCTTTTTACCATTGGTGAAGGAAAAATTTGATATATTAAAAATGCCCTATTACGTAACTAGGGGAAACCATGATATGGTAACACCTGATTATTGGAATAGCGTTTGGGGCACGCCTTTAAATCATAATATTGTAGTGAAAGGCAATGGCATTTTATTAGGGGATACTTCCAATGAACAAGGGGTTTATTTATCACCGGATTTAACTTGGTTGAATAACACTTTGGAATCACATAAGGACAAGAATCAAGTGTTTATCTTTTTACATATTCCACAAGCAAAGTGGACAAAGAATGGCATAAGTACGCCTGAAGTTTTTGATATCATCAAAAAATATCCCAATGTAAAAGCTGTTTTCCATGGACATGAGCATGACCAAGATGGTGCGAAAATGGTTGCGCAAGTGCCATTTATTTTTGATGCGCATGTGGGTGGTAATTGGGGCACCCCTTACAAAGGATTTAGGGTAGTAGAATTGCTTAAAGATAATACCATGATTACCTATATGATGAATCCTACGGAAAAATTGAATGCGCTTAGTTTTTAATCATTCTGATATATAACTCCTCCACTTTAGTTCGTGCCCAAGGCGTTTTACGTAAAAAAGTTAAACTTGATTTTATACTTGGATTGCTATTGAAACAATTAATGGGAATATGCTGACCTAAAGCCTCCCATCCAAAATAGTTCACTAGCTCAGTGACTATAAATTCAAGTGTTTTACCGTGTAAAGGATCATTGGAAGGTTGTTGCATATGCAATATTAAGTAATTTGCTCTTAGGAATATGTAATTTGCTACTATGAACCCACACCGATATTTTATACTTAACAAACCTATTAATATGGTGTCACAGTTTGTGAGTAGCCATGCAGTTAATTTATTAACCGATCTTGCATATAAATTTCCTCCTGAAACCCATGCTATTGGACGCTTAGATCAAAATTCTGAAGGATTATTATTACTTACCACAAATAAAAAAATTACGCGGCTTTTATTTCAGGGAGCGGTTCCACATAAACGAACTTATTTGGTTCAAGTAAAAAATGCCGTAAGTGCTGAGACGGTCATAAAGCTGTCAAACGGTATTGCAATTAGTGCACCTAATGGCACCCAATTTATTACCACCCCTTGTATTGTAAAATTAGTCAACAAACCCCCTAATTTATTTGAAGCAGGCAAGCCCTTGCATGAAAATGTAATAACCACTTGGTTGCAAATAACCTTAACTGAAGGAAGGTTTCATCAAGTACGAAAAATGGTTGCCACTGTTAATCATAAATGCTTGCGCCTTGTAAGAATTTCCATTGAGGATATTGTTATTGGCAAGATGCAACCTGGGGAAGTAGTTGAATTAGAGGAAGCTGACTTTTTTTCATTGCTAAAATTATAAATTAATTATTTGTATATTTAAGTGTGTTGAATGGAATGGGCGCTTTTTTAATTCTAATTAACTTAACAGTATGAAAAAATTATTCCCGTTATACATTACAATTGTATTTGTATTTTGTTGTACTACTATTTTTTCACAAAGTATTAATTACGGGAAAGTAGATGCTATTATAAGCGACTTGGCTTCAATTAATAAATTTAGCGGAGTAGTACTTATTGCCGAAGAGGGTAAATTAAAATATAATAAAGCAGTAGGCTATATTGATTATGCCAACCAAAAGCCTTTAAATAAAAATAGCATCTTTGAATTAGCGTCGGTGAGTAAACAATTTACGGCTATCACCATTATGATGGTTAAAGAAAAAGGATTATTGCGTTATGATGACTTAGTTGAAAAATATATCAATATTCCTTACAAAGGAATTACTATTAGGCAATTGCTTACACATACAAGTGGGTTACCTGATTACCAAGCCATCATGGATGCTTATTGGGATAAATCAAAAGTCGCCGGCAATGATGATATTATTAACTATTTGAATAAATATGCGTCACCCAAATTATTTCAACCTGGTGAAAAGTATTTATACAGTAATACGGGCTATGTTTTATTAGCAAGCATCCTTGAAAAAGTTAGCGGTAGGGATTTTATTGAATTTTGCAATACTGAAATATTCAATAAATTAAAAATGAATCATACTGCTATTCGCAGTTTAAAAGAAAAGGCTAAAATTAAAAATTTTGCATTGGGTCATGTGTTTGTACCAGAAAGGAATGACTATATAAGAGCTGATTCATTTCCTTCTTCAAATTATACTATTTGGTTAGGAAATAGAAAAGGTCCAGGAAGGGTAAGTTCAACCGTTGAAGATCTTTTAAAGTGGGATCAGGCCCTGTATACTAATAAGTTAGTAAGTCAAAATACTTTGGCAGATGCCTTTACACCGATGCGTTTAAATAATGGGACTATTTCTAATTATGGTTTTGGGTGGGAATTGAGGCCAGCGGAAAATATAGTATGGCACAATGGGGATAATCCAGGCTATAAAACCATCATTATCAGGTTTTTAAAATCAAATATAACATTGATCATTCTCTGCAATAATGCAACGGATGCGTTTGAGAATTTAACTGCCGAATTGAAAAATTGTATTCAAGCTCATTTAGTTCCGTAACTAGATATCCTTTAGTCCCATAACTACATATTGAATATCATTACCTAATGAAGTATTTATTTCCTTATCGTTGTTAAAATATGGGTATATTAGTATAAGCGTCTGGCGGGTGTTATTCTTTTATATACAATAGATTGTATTTACAAAAAAAGTTAAACAAATATTTATGCCAACCATTAAAGATTTATTACTTAGTAAAAATAGAAAACTAATTACCGTTTCTAGCGCAGCAAGTATTTTTGATGCTTTAAAAATAATGGCAGAAGCTAATATTGGGTGTTTAATTGTTTTAGAAGGCAATCAATATGTAGGCATGTTTACGGAAAGGGATTATGCCCGTAAAATTGTTTTAGAAGGCCGGTCCTCAGATTCAACCACCGTGAGTGAAATTATGGTTTCAGATATTCCTATGTTGAATAGCAATGATACTATTGAACAATGCAGTAAAATAATGACCGAAAAAACATTAAGGTATTTGCCTGTGTTTGAAAACAGCCAATTGGTTAACCTGATAAGTCAAAGTGATATTATTAAATATACGATTGATTCTCAAAAGTCGCTTATTGCACATTTGCAGGACTATATGAATTTAAAGTAACTAAAGGTAAATGCGATCCTATTTTGTTAAGCTTACTAGATTTATAAATTTAGGAACTTCACTAATCATGCACTACCATATCGTATAAATGATGGATCAGTCCATCCGCTAGGCCAATTTTTGGCACAATAATTTCTGAAATGGCTGACCATTTGCAAATGGCGTTATAAATAGTTAATGCAGGTACAATTACTTCGGCCCTATCTTGCTTGATGGTATATTTTTTCATTCTTTCGTCAACCGAAAGCGGATCCATTTCCTTATAGATATCCTTTAAACTTTCAGCAGACATGGATTTGCCGGTCTTTGCTTCACTAATGGAATAAAGCTTATTAATATTTCCTCCTGATCCAATACCAATGATATTATCGTATTTTTTTGAAAGTTCTTTAAGTGTTTCTTTCATATCATCCCAGGTTTCATCCTTCACTTTTTTCGTAAGTATACGAACAGTGCCAATATTAAATGATTTTTGCAGTATAATACTAGATTTATGGTACAAGGTAAGTTCCGTGCTTCCACCACCCACATCTATGTATAAATAACTCTTGTCGTTATCTAACATTTCTGCGATATGGTTTTCGTAAATAATCTCTGCTTCTAATTCACCACTAATTACTTCAATTTCAATACTGGTTTCAGATTTAATTTCTTTTATTATTTCTTTGGCATTTTCGGCATCTCTCATGGCACTTGTTGCACAAGCCATATAGTGATCAACCTCATATACTTTCATTAAGTTGTTGAATGCCTTGATGGTATTGATCAACATCTTCTTTTTTTGCCCACCAATATGCCCTTTTTCAAAAACGTCAAATCCTAATCGTACCGGAATCCTTAAAAGATTTAGCTTATTAAACTCCGTATTTTTGCCCTTTTTTATTACCTCACATATGAGTAATCTAACCGCGTTACTACCAATATCTATTGCTGCAAGTATCAATGTATTTATTTTTTCCCAATTAAGTAGTTGTAAGTAGCTACCTGCGATTTGCAATGTTTTTTACCCACGGAAGATACATAATTATTACCTAAATTTTCATCTAAAATTCTAGCTTTTTGATTGTCATTTAATTGAATGTTGATAATTTCAACCAACTCTTTTTTTAATTTTACATCTAAAATAGGTGCAGCAACTTCAATCCGATGATCTAAGTTACGAACCATCCAGTCGGCGCTTGAAATGTATACTTTTTCATTTCCCTTATTGTGAAAAATCATTACCCTGGCATGTTCTAAATATTGGTCTACAATACTTATGGCATTTAATTTATTTTTTAATTTTTCACTGCCTTTTTTCAATGTTAATATGCCTCGAATAATTAAATGTACTTCCACACCCGCTTTGGTTGCCTTGTATA
The DNA here is from genome assembly GCA_009693715.1 of Chitinophagaceae bacterium. GTDB lineage: Bacteria > Bacteroidota > Bacteroidia > Chitinophagales > Chitinophagaceae > Sediminibacterium. Next base: position 7,599 of record SHWT01000024.1, on the reverse strand, counting down.
AATGATCAATGAGTGTGTGGTCACTGATTGAATTTGATTTGATAATTATTTTAGCAACCCTTCCTTGTTTCGCATGCTTTATCTCATTTTCAATTAATTGGATAATTGAATTGCGCATATTGATGGGGGAAATGAGTAAGTTTCTTGTTTTGCCAATAGGCTTATCTCCTAATTGCCAAGTTTCTAGATAAGTGAATACCTTGTTTACTTCCATTAATAAGGGTCTGGAAGCGGTTAATAAACAATGATCAGCATAAATTTTAGCTGTTTTTTCATTTAAATTACCTGTGCTTATAAAGCCGTATTGTAGTAGCTTTTTTCCCACCCTTTTTTGTATAACACAAATTTTAGCGTGCACTTTAACATTCGGGATACCCACTAAAACCTTTACACCTTCTTCTTCCATTAATGTTTTCCACTCCAAATTTGCTTCTTCGTCAAATCTTGCTTTTAATTCTAAAAACACGGTAACTTTTTTCCCATTACGCGCTGCGTTGATTAAAGCGTTGATCACCTTTGAATTGCTAGCCAAACGATAAGCAGTTATTTTGATGGATTCTACCGCATCGTCCATAGCGGCCTCCCTTAACATATCAATCACGGGATCAAAACTGTGGTAAGGAAAATGTAACAAAACATCTTTTTGTAATATCACTTCTGAAACCTGATTCTTATTTCTAAAGGATTGATGGATAAAGGGCTTAGGTCGTTCCGCTTTTTCCACTAAAACATCTGGAAAATCCATAAAATGTCTAAAATTATGAATATGCCCTCCTGGTATGATACTGCTTTTTCGAGTTAAATGTAGCTTTTGAATTAAAAAATCAAGTAGTTCAGCATTCATCTCTTTGTCGTATACAAAACGCACAGGCTTTCCTTTTCGTCTATTTTTAATTCCTTTAGAAATCTTTTCTACAAAGTTTAATCCAACTTCTTGGTCTAAATCAATTTCAGCATCCTTAGTTATTTTAAATACGTGCGCTTCAAATTTATTGAACTTGAAATGTGAAAATATAATCGGTAAATTATACTTCACAATATCCTCTAATAAAATGATTGATTTTGTAGCACCTGTTGATGGTAAAATAACGAATCTGCCTATGGATTTTGAGGGAATTTCAATTAATGAAAACTTTTCATGATAAGCGTCCATCTTATTCTTCATCACAATTGCCAAATACAAACTCTTATCTCTTAAATAGGGAAGCTCTGGTAAATTTTCGATCATTAAAGGAATAATATATGGACGCACTATATTATCAAAATAGTCTCTAACAAATTCTTTTTGTACGTTATTTAATTTTCGCTCATTAATAATTAATACTTTTCGTTTAATTAATTCTTTATTTATGTTCCCCCATATACGCGCAAATTCACTTTGTTGTTTTAAAACAACTCTTTGAATATCATCTAATATGGTTTGTGGTGATTCAAGGATATCAATGTTGGTACTTTTCTTTTTATCTACAAATTCAACCATTCTTTTTAAGGTAGCCACCCGTACCCTAAAAAATTCGTCTAAATTATTTGAAAAAATACCTAAAAAGCGGATTCTATCCTTTAAGGTTACACTTGGATCATTGGCTTCCTGTAAAACCCTTGCGTTAAAGCTTAGCCAGCTAATATCTCTAGGTATAAACTCATGCTTCATATGGTATACTAATTTGTAATGCGAATTTAGTTAATTCAAGATTAAGTAATATTCTGTTCACTATTTCTTAATACTATGGTAACATGTGGGAAACATTAAAGTTACAGCGTATAGCGTTATTTACATAAAATACAACCCATGGACAAGCGACCAATGGAAATATGTATCGTAAGTGACCTGCATTTAGGCACATTTGGATGTCAAGCTAAGGAGCTTCTTAATTATTTAAAAAGTATAAAACCTAAAACTTTGATTTTGAATGGGGACATTATTGACATTTGGCAATTCAATAAGCGTTATTTCCCTAAAAGTCATATGGCAGTGATCAAACAAATATTTAGTATGGCGAGTAAGGATACAAAAGTGATATATATCACCGGTAATCATGATGAAGCTTTACGGAAATATGCCGACTTTGAGATGGGTAATATTCAATTGACAGACAAAATTGTTTTTGAAATCAATGGAGAAAAGAATTGGGTTTTTCATGGTGATGTTTTTGATCGAACAACTAAGGGAAGCGCTAAGCTATTAGCAAAACTAGGTGCATATGGCTATGATTTATTAATTCTTATTAATAGTCTTTTAAACTGGAGTTTAAAAATAATGGGTAAGGAGAAAATGAGTTTAAGTAAGAGTGTTAAGAACGGTGTAAAAAAGGCAGTATCCTGGATTAATAATTTCGAACAAACTGCAGCAGAATTGGCCATTGAAAATAATTACCAATATGTTATTTGTGGCCATATTCATCAGCCACAACAACGTGTCGTTACCACTGATAAAGGATCCGTCACTTATTTAAATAGCGGTGATTGGATTGAAAATTTAACATCATTAGAATATTTCGATAATGCTTGGCGCTTATACCAATATGATCCCAAACAATTTGAAGAAACAAATAAAAAAAGTAAAATCATACAACTACAGGAGGAATTAAGTGTGATTACGCAGGAAGTTGCCTTTCAGGTATCTATGTTAAGTTTGATCCTATGAAAATATTTTACGCAATTCAAGGGACGGGAAATGGTCATTTAAGTAGGGCTGAACAATTGTATCCTTACTTACAAAAATACGGGGAGGTGGACTTTTTTTTAAGTGGATCAAATGCTCAGTTGAACTCACCTATTCCTATTAAATATAGAAGCAAAGGAATAAGTATGCAGTATAAAAATACGGGCGGACTAGATTATTCAAGTATTGCAAAATCCATCTCTTACAAATTATACAAAGAAGCCAAAGCCTTACCCATTGATAATTACGACTTAATCATCAACGATTTTGAATTTATTACCTCACTGTCTTGTTCTCTAAAGCGTAAAAAAAGTATCCAATTTGGGCACCAAGCAAGTTTTCAGAGTAAATTAACCCCTAGGGCGAAATCAATCAACCCCATTGGTAATTTGGTTTTAGCCCATTTTGTAAAAAGCACCTCCTATCTTGGTCTTCATTTTGAATCCTATGATGACCATATATATAACCCAATCATTAAAGATGAGATTGTAAGTGCTAATAAAGTAAATGACGGACACATTTCTGTGTATTTACCACAATATACGATTGCATATCTTACCCCTTTTTTACATGCACAATCACAATTACATTTTGAAGTATTTACAAAGGAAGTCACACAAGTGACAATTTCAAAAAACATTACCTATTTCCCTATAAGTAACACTGTATTTACTAATAGCTTAATAAGATGCTTAGGAATTATTACAGCTGGGGGGTTTGAGACACCGGCTGAAGCGATGTATTTAAATAAAAAATTGCTAAGTATTCCTATTTTAAATCATTTTGAACAAGAATGTAATGCCGAAGCGATGAAAAAGTTAGGGATTAAGGTGTTAAAAAAAATTGACAATAACTTTGGGAATCATTTCACCCATTGGATTAATCAAGATAATTCGGTAAAAATTTCATTGACCCATTCAACACAGGACATTGTGGAAATTTTAATGAACAATGCTTTAAAATAAGCTACCAAGCATTTGTAGTATATTGTATCACGCTAAATCAATTCAATTAAATCAAAAAATTATGTATTTAATACAAGAATAAAAAAAAGAAACCATTGCTTATATCGAAAACATGATGATATTAGATACAAACCATGAGCATGTCATTGGTATCTTAATTGGAGATTGTTTTTTTGGGCATAATAAAAAAGTAATAGGAAAAATCCTCAATCAAACCATGTATTTAATAGGCGGAGAAATTGTGGGCAAGATTGAATTAAATCAAGCATATAAAAATACGAACATTAAAAAAAGCTTAATGGTGGAAGCCTGGGATTTCTTAATGAATATCAATGAACACACAGGGTCATGGATCGAAACAACAAAAAAATGGAGCAAAACGCCATTTCTTAGTCATTTAAGCAATTAATATTTGCTATAGCTAAATAGCAGCTTAAGTTAGTTTAGCCTACTGCTATAAATAATTCTTTCAATAATACCGCCAAGCTCTCCATGTGAATTTGGAGTATGTTGCGTCATGATAAGTACTACCATTTTATCTTTTGGATCGGCCCAATAACTAGTGCCATAATAACCTCCCCAGGAGAATGAACTCTTGTTTCTAAAATTTAAATTAGCAGATTTTTCAGAAGTAATTGAAAAGCCTAAACTAAAATCATCCTGCCCATTATATTTAAAATCTAATTGTGGGCTTGTCATAATTTCGGCAGTTCGTGGTGCAATAATTTGTTTGCCATTGTACTTGCCACCATTTAAAATCATTTGTAAAAATATGGCATAGTCATATGCGGTTGAAGATAAACCTGCACCTCCTGAAAAATAGGTTTTAGGAATAACAGGATAGTTTGGGTTGATATCTCTAAAGGTTGGCGACCATTCAATAATTTTATTGGCATCATCTTCCGTATAAACCGTCGGCATTCTTTCCGCTTTTGCTAATGGAAGATTGAAATAAGTATCCTTCATTCCTAACGGATCAAAAATATTTTTTTGACAATAAGCTTCTAATGATAATCCACTTAACACTTCAACAATACAGCCAAGCAGATCACTATTCAATCCATAAGTAAATTTTTCACCTGGTTGATGTTTCAAAGGTAAAGTGCCAAGTATTTTCATTCTATCTAGTAAGCTCGCATTAAAATCACCCAATCCTGAAGGGATGCCAGCTTTGGTATAAATTGCATTCATTTTCGGACTTCCAATAGCGGTGTAATCAATCCCAGAAGAATGAGTTAATAAATCACGTATCGTTAATTCTCTTTTAGCGGGCACTGTGGTGTAGCTGCTATCCTTTGAATTAAAATCATTCAAGACAGTTGGATTTTTAAAGCTGGAAATGATGGTTGAAACTTTTTGATCAAGGCTTATTTTACCTTGTTCAAATAGTTGCATAATCGCTAAGCTGGTAATGGCTTTGGTTTGACTCATGATGCGGTAAATTGCATTGTTTGGCATTGCCTTTTTACTCGCCTCGTTGGCATATCCGAATCCCTTGTGATATACTACCTGATTGTCTTTAACTATTATTACAGTTGAACCTATTAACCATCTATTTTTTACATATTTATTTACAATTGAATCAATTTGCGCAAGCTTTGTGTAATCAAACTTATTACTTTTTACTGTTTCAAATGAAAGTACTTGGCTGTTAGCTTTAATGGTAATGCAGATAGTAAATAAGATAATACTACATGCAATAAGTAGTTTATTTATTTTTAAAGTAGCGGTTTTCATAATTAGTCAATTTTATATTTTAGTAATTTATTTTACTGGGAACCAAGTTCCAAATTTAGTTAAATCTACATTCCCTCCTGTTAAAATTATACCCACTTTTTTTCCTTTAAACAAGTCGGCATTTCGCATCGCTGCGGCAAATGGGACGACACAACTAGGCTCAACAATTATTTTCATTCTTTCATACACCAATCGAAGGGCATTTATTATTTCCGCTTCAGATACTAATAATATATCCGACACAAGTTCTTTTATAATTGCTAAAGTTTGTTCACTTAAGGTAGTGAGTAATCCGTCAGCAATGGTTTCAATAAAAGGCGCTTTTTCAACCTTACCTGATTGTAAACTTAAAACTGCATCTGCTGCTCCTTCAGGTTCGCCGCCATATACTTTTAAGCTAGGTTTAAAATACAAAGCACCTAAGCAAGTACCTGATAATAAACCTCCGCCACCCACTGGTGTAATTACGACATCCAAATCGGGAACATCTTCCAATAATTCTTTAACACAGGTTGCTTGACCAGTAATGACACGATAGTCATCATAAGGATGAATAAATTCCGCACCAGTTTCTGCTACTACCTTATTTAAAGCTTCCTCTCGAGCTGCCTGATTCGCTTCACATATTATTACACTAGCACCATAACCTTTCACCGCATCAACTTTAACTTGTGGTGAACTCTTAGGCATTACGATATAAGCTTTAATGCCCAATGTTTTTGCTGCATACGCCAAAGCCTGTGCATGGTTGCCTGAGGAGTGGGTTGCAATCCCATTTTTTAATTGCTCGCTACTCAGTGTGAGTGATGCATTCATACCACCCCTTATTTTAAAAGCACCAATTTTTTGAAAGTTTTCACACTTAAAATAAAAATTTATCCCAGTCATTTCATTAATGCTCTGGTTGGTCATTACCTGCGTACGATGTATATAGGGTATAATGCGCTCATGTGCATTGATGATATCTTCCTTGCTAATTTTCATATCGTTCTACATTTTAAAGTGCAACAAAAGGCTAATTTAATACATAATTTTGTATGTTTCCTAATATGAATTTAATGAATAATTAACCAATTTACTCCTCAATATATACCAATTAACATTTTCGATTTTATTAATTCTGTAAGATGAATTATATTTAGTAACCATTGTAAAAATATAACCATGTCAACGACTACTTTAACGCCACATCAAATTGCCTCATTTCATAAAGATGGATATGTAATAGTGAAAAACTTTCTTCCACCAGCTGCTGTTGAAAAGCTTTATAATACTGCTATTGGCGATAACACGATGCAGAACAATGCCATGAATGTAACAGATCAAACAGGCAAAAATTCAAAATTATCATTATGGTTTACACCTGGCAATGATGTTTTTGGTTATTTGACACGTAGTGAAAGCATCGTGAATGGTGTCGCTGCATTATTAGACAGTGACGCACCCGTTTGTCATTACCATTCAAAACTGATGCAAAAGGAACCCAAAGTGGGAGGCGCATGGGAATGGCACCAAGATTATGGTTATTGGTACAAAAATCAATTCATGTTTCCGGATCAACTAATCAGTGTGATGGTGGCATTAACACCAGCAAATAAACAAAATGGTTGTTTACAAGTGATTAAAGGGTCGCATAAATTAGGTCGTATCAATCATGGTTTTGCTGGAGAACAAGTAGGTGCTGATATAGTCATGGTCAACAATGCACTTAAAACAATGGACTTGGTGTATGTTGAAATTGAGCCAGGGGATGCTTTGTTTTTTCATAGTAACATTTTACATCGCTCCGAAGCCAACTTGTCGGATCACCCAAGATGGTCCATCATTTCCTGTTATGCTTCTCAATCTAATTTAGCGTATAATGAAAACTCCACTTCTTGGAAAACACTTATCGAATTGGTGCCTGATAATGCCATAACTGATTGGGAATCAACTAGTTTGTCCAATGCTGATTTCTTGAAAAAGGAGAATGATCCCGCATTAAAAGAGACGGGTTGGGAAAAATAAATCATTAAATTTGAGGGGGTAAGTCCTACTTAATTTGGCAGCTAAAATCATTGACAAATCAGGGTCATATTTATTACTTAAAATGTCATATTAGTTCCCTAATACTATTATTTATTTCTTATTTTTAGAGATAACAATCTCCCCCAAATATTGGGGTTAATAAGTTTAATTTTTATGTATTTATTAGGCATAGATATAGGCACTTCATCCATCAAGGTGTCGGTCGTA
>SHWT01000023.1 GCA_009693715.1 Chitinophagaceae bacterium | reverse complement strand
TTGTTTATAGGGAGAATGATTGCAGGAATTACGGGTGCCAGTATCACTACAGCTACCGCATATATGGCTGATATAAGTAATGAAAAAAACAGGGCACAAAATTTTGGTATGATTGGTGCTGCTTTTGGTCTTGGTTTTATCATCGGCCCCATGTTGGGTGGTTTGTTAGGGGAGTTGGGAACAAGGATTCCATTTTTAGTAGCCGCAGGATTGGCCTTGGTGAATGCTTTGTATGGTTATTTTGTTTTGCCAGAGTCCTTAGCTATGGAACATCGTCGCTCATTTGATTTTAAAAGAGCCAACCCAATTGCTTCATTATTAAAATTTAAAAAATACCCAGCTGTACTTGGATTAATTTTCTCACTATTATTAATTTATTTAGCTGCGCATGCTGTGCAAAGTAATTGGAGTTTTGCCAATATCAACAAATTTGGATGGACACCTAAAATGATTGGCATCTCATTGGCTGTAGTTGGAGTACTAGTTAGTCTGGTGCAAGGCTTACTCATTAGAGTGGTAAATCCAAAATTAGGAAATGAAAAAAGTGTTTACATTGGAATTGCGTTATATGCCATTGGATTAACATTATTTGCTTTTGCAACCCAAGGATGGATGATGTTTTTATTTTTAGTGCCTTATTGTTTGGGGGGCATTTCAGGACCTGCTTTGCAAGCTTTAATTTCGGCACATGTACCCAAAAATGAACAAGGAGAATTGCAGGGTTCGTTAACAGGATTAAATAGTTTAACCACCATTTTTGGGCCCTCCATGATGATTGGATTGACCTCCTATTTCTCCATTAAAAACGACCCCAATCATAGCTACTTTCCAGGTGCCGCTTTTTTATTCGGCGCAGTATTAATGGGATTGAGTGCAATAATTGCTTATTGGGTGTTAAAACAGGATAAGACTGCCTCGAAGCAGTCATAATATTGGGTTATAATCAGTGAGTGTTTGTTATATTTGTGCCTAATATAATAGGAAAATATGACGCCATTAATGACCCAGTTACATGAAACTTCGTCCTTTATTCAATCAAAAATTAAAGATAGCGCGCAGACTGCGATTATCTTGGGTAGTGGACTTGGAAATTTAGCAACGCAAATTCTAGTTGAATTTGAAATACAATATACACAGATACCTCATTTTCCAGTAAGTACGGTGGAAGGCCATAAAGGTCGATTAATTTTAGGCACTTTAAATGGGGTTAAGGTTTGGGTAATGGAAGGTAGGTTCCATTTTTATGAAGGCTACTCTCCGGAACAGGTTGCTTATCCAGTGCGTGTCTTAAAATTATTAGGTGTTGAAAATTTAATTTTATCCAATGCTGCAGGTGGGGTTAATAATGACTATGAAGTGGGCGATTTGATGATTATAAAAGATCATATTAGTTTATTCTCCATTAATCCACTCATTGGGAAAAATGAATCAGATTTGGGCACGCGATTCCCAGACATGAGTGAGCCCTATGCGCAAAGTTTTATTGATCAAGCAAAAGCAATTGCCGCAAAGCATCAAATTAAAGTACATGAGGGCGTATATGTTGGCGTGACCGGTCCTACTTTTGAAACAAGGGCTGAATATAAATTAATTAAAGCGGTGGGTGGCGATGTGGTTGGAATGAGCACCGTGCAAGAAAATATTGCTGCAGTTCATTGCGGTATGAAAGTTTTTGCGATCAGCGTTGTGACTGATTTAGGAATTCGGGAAGATAATAATGTTATTACACATGCTGAAGTATTAGAAGCAGCCAATGCCGCCGAGCCAAAGTTGACACTTATCATTAGCGATTTAGTAAAACAAATTTCCTAATTCAATATTTCGCATGTCATTTAAGCAGCGTATTATTTTTTTAAGTATCCTCCTTTGTAGCCTTCATATTCAGGTTAAAGCACAAAAGATTTTACAAGCCACGAACGATATGATGGGTGGTGGTGGGAGTGGTGGAATGGGCGGATTTTCAGGAGGAAGACCTGCCGCTAAAAAAGGAAATGACTCACTTCAGTTAAGGGATAAAAATGCAGATTCAATTACCATTTATTATAAGTTGTATAATAGCAATGACATAAAAAAAATGGATACCAGCATCAATGATTTTTTTGTACACTATCCAGTACCCTATACCCATTATAATTTAGGAAATTTAGGTGCGGCAAGTAAATCCTATTTAACCAATACTATACAAAATGCTGGCTTGGACTTGGGCTTTCATGCATATGATGTATATAATTTTACTTTAGAACAAACTCCTTTTTATCAAACCACACGTCCTTTTACTGAATTAGGTTATTTAATTGGAGGCAAGGGGGAGCAATTGATTGAAGTAAAGCATACGCAAAATAAAAAGCAGCAATTAAATTTTGCCTTTGATTATCGATTTAGTAATGCACCTGGGAATGTAAAAAATCAGAGCGCCAATGTGAATAATATGCGAATGACCGCGCATTTTCAATCAAAAAGAAAACGCTATGAATCATTCTTGATCATGATCACTAACAAAGCAGCATCTTCTGATAATGGGGGACTGATCAATAGCGCATTATTAGATAGTTTGTCATTAGGCAATCCCTATGAGTTAGATACCAGGCTTGGCGTGAGTGGCATGACCTTTAAGAATCCATTTAATACTTCTATATCAACAGGTACGACTTACAAGGATAATTCATTCTTATTGAAGCAAACCTATGATGTGGGTCAAAAGGATTCCATTGTAAAGGATACAGTTACTACTTATATGTTTTATCCAAGATTACGTTTTCAAAATGAAATCAAATATAAAATAAGTCAATTCTTATTTAACGACCAAAATCCTGATTCGGCAGGGTATCGAAACTATTTCAATTATACACTTCCTGTAGGTAAAGAGATGACTTTTCAAGACAATTGGAAAGTGTTGAATGATGAATTTAGTTTGATTAGCTATCCCCAAAAGAATAATAGTAATCAATTTTTACAACTTGCTACTGGTTATATCAATTATACTGCCACTTTCCCTAATCAATCCGGATGGAATAATTATGATTTATATGCATTTGCGGTGTATAAAAATAAAACAAGGAATCAGTTATGGGATATGTTGGCTTCTGGAAAGTTATATATCAATGGCTTTCATTCTGGTGATTACGAAGCCAAGGTTTATTTGTCAAGAATTTTGAATACGAAGGGAAATTATATGAAGGTATCTTTCCAAAATTATAACCGAACACCCTCGGCTAATTTATTGGGTCGTACACAGTTTCCAATTATTGGACTTGGAGGTATAAAAAAAGAAAACACGATTGACTTAATGGGCGTCATTGGTAATTATAAATCAGAATGGCTAGCACAAGTAAATTATCAGTTGATTAATAATTATAATTATTTCTCCAATGGCTATCAGGCGAATACTTATAGCGGGGCAATAAGTTATTTGCGCATTCAAGCCGAGCAAAAACTAAAGTTATCAAAACATTGGAACTGGTACAACCAGTTTAATGTGCAATTGGTTGATCAATCAAGTCCTATTCATGTACCATTAATATTGACTAGGCAGCGCTTGGCTTTTGAGGGTAATTTTTACAAGAATTTAAATTTATCCACAGGACTAGAATTGATATATCACACATCTTATAAAGCAGATGGATATATGCCTTTCACCGGACAATTTTATACGCAAAACAATTATACGTTAACCAATAGACCTGTTGCCAATGCTTTCTTGCATTTCATGATCAAAAGATTGAAGGCGTATATTCGACTAGAAAACTTGAACACCCTTATTCCGACCAATGAAAAATTAGGCCCTTCCTATAATTTCTCAGCCCAAAATTACCCCACCAATAGTTTGTGGTTTAGGGTAGGTATTTGGTGGAATTTTATCAATTAGGTATACTTATAAATTTTGATACAGTTAGTATTATATTTATTTGTGCTTCCAGTTTATTCTTTTTCCTATAAAGCACTTAACATTGAGTCCATTGGAGCTTTCAGTTAAGCCTTCACCAATACCAAGATTAAATTCAAATAAAGGGTGTATAAATAAGTCAAGTACTAAATACATAATATGTTCTTGTAGCGGTAATTTATAGGGGTTGAATATTTTTCCTGTATTTCCATAATACTCAAAACCAAAGCTAGCTTTTGGCACTGCGGCAAATGAATTTTGTTTGCATCTTGTGCTTTTGAAACTTTATTTTATTTAGCATAGTAGGTTCTAATTTTAGTCAAAGTAAAGATTTTATCAAGCCGAAATTATTTTTGATCGTAATAAAATGATAATACATTATATATTTTCAAAATACGCGATTGTGCCACCTACCCAATTGGCAGTTTGGTTATAATTTACGCCAATCATTTTCCCTTTACTTAACCTGCATAAATTCAAGGTGGCGATGTATTTTTGTGTGGGCTTATCCCAAAAGTAAAATAGTCTTATTTCTGCTTTAGCAAAACCATCTGGTGTTTCAACGCATGGCGAATATGTTACTTTTTCTTGCATTATCCAATTTGCAGGATCGGTAATGGATGCAAAATCGGAGGTTTGAACATCTATAATCACTCCTTGTCCTGCAAAAGAAAATAAGGGCTTTAGTATATATTTTCCTAAATTAGTTGGGATACTTTTTATTTGGTCTACAAATTGTGTTTTAGGTACACTATCATGATGTAAAAAGGGGAGTAGGTATTTACTTATTCTAAAAAAATGATTGGGGTGGGTAACCCAGTTCACATCTAGTTCCGAGTATAAAACTGCTGCTTTTTCCTTTATTTCCTCCGGTTGATTTTTTAATTCATCTGCCACTATGCGATTATATATTCGGTCAATTTTGATATCTATCCCTTCGCGTTGGTAGTATAAGGAGTTCCATTTTTTGAATATCTCAGTAATACAAACAATCGGTATATTTAAATAATGCTGCGTACAATAAAAATCAACTCTTGTTTTTTGTTGATTTGGTAATAGCTCAAGTAATACGGTATGTTCCCCCTGTTCGCCTTTTATAATAGTAGATAAATGGCGCAGGTATTTTTCCTTAGTATAGCCATTTAAATAGGGGGTCACATTTTCAGGTATGGTATAACTATTTCTTAACGCCTCGTCCTGAAGTACTTCAAATGCAAATAAAGAGGGGAAGCCTTGAAGTTCAATTAAAGCAGGAACAATTTCGTTTTCATCATTATTGGCAATAGCAAAATCCATCACAATGCATTCGGGAAGGCCTTTTTCATTGGGGGTACATCTTGTATTTGCTAAGGATTTTTCGGTCTTAGCTATAAAATCAGTAGCTACAATTTGTGAACACACATATTCACCCACTTCAAGTAATTGATTTTTAAATGCGACTGGGATAAATATTGGGGTTTCTGCAATTCTAAAACCAACTGAATTCGGATATAACGCATTGATATAATTGAGGTATTCCTGATATTTAGTTTCATTAAATGCTTCATTAAACTGCTTTCTATAGAATGGGATCATACTTCTAGTTTAATTAAGTTCCAATAGCGAGGTTCAAAAAATTTGGTATAAAATGGGTATGCGTTTTTGGTAATTTTTCTGAATCGTTCAAGTTGCTAATGATGACCTCCCATTTTTCTGCTCCAAATTTTTCAATTATATTATTTTTCATTTTTTCCTCATTAAAAAAATCAAGTAAAACATTTTGTTCTCCTTCTGGATGAAATTGTACCCCATACATTGTATCACTAAACTTTATTGCCATGATAGCTCTTTCTAAGGGCACATGCGGGCGATGTTTTTCTAGGGCAATAATTTTTGCGCCTAAGGCATTTATATTTTCATCATTTGGTTCAATGATTTGATAAAGTCTACTTTCTAAAGTATAAAATGGGTCATTCAAATTTGCAAAAATAGGATCAGCTACTAATGGGTGCACAGGTAGCACGCCAATTTGTGTTGATTTGCGTAAACAAATATTTCCAAAATTTAAATGACGACATGCTATTTGGAAACTGTGACAAATGAGTAATACAGGTTTTTTAATCAAAAGCATATCCTGTAACCATTGTACATATAGGTTATCCCATGCGCTTCCTAGGGAATCGATAGGAGAGCCTGGACCGCCAGTGGATAGGTAAATGTCAAATGAGTGATCGGGAATTTCCCCTTTATGTCGGAGTGGGAATATTTGATATTCCATATCAATATCCCTTTGCTTACTCCAATCATTTATGATAGCTACAATACAAGTCATCCCCAAATTACTGGTATCATCATACATGTCAATGATAGCAATTTTAATGGAGGTGCTGGCCATTATAGGTAGCTTAGGTTTGTCTTCGGCGTCAAGGTCAATAATGTTTCATACATTAATTGTATCGTATCCACGATATCTTTTTTATGAATCATTTCAACAGTCGTATGCATATATCTCAATGGTAAGGAGATAAGTACAGAAGGACAGCCATCATTCGCGTATGCAAAACTATCAGTATCTGTACCAGTACTTCTGCTTAATGTTCTAAACTGTACTGGGATTTTTTTTGCTTTTGCTGTATTTTCCACAATCGCTAATAATTTGTTGTGAATGGCAGGCGCGTAGGCAAGTGATGGCCCTTTCCCACATTGAATATCACCTTCAATTGCTTTGTTAATCATGGGTGTATGCGTATCGTGTGTTACATCGGTAATGATGGCAATATTAGGTTTAATCCGACGTGCAATCATTTCAGCACCACGTAAGCCAATTTCTTCTTGAACTGCGTTTACAATGTATAAGCCAAATGGAAGTTTCTTTTTATTTTCTTTTAATATACGTGCAACTTCAGCAATCATAAAACCTCCAACGCGGTTATCAAATGCACGTCCAATGATAAAGTTATTTGCTAACTCATCAAAGCCTTCTTCATAAGTGACCACCGAACCAATATGTATTCCTAGTGCTTCTACTTCTTTTTTAGATCTTGCACCACAATCCAATGTTAAATTATCCACTTTAGGTTGGGGTTCCTTTTGTTCAGGGTTACTTAATCTAGTATGTATTGCGGGCCATCCAAATACTGCTTTAACGGGTCCTTTTTTTCCATGGATCCAAACACGCATGGAAGGTGCAATTTGGTGATCCACACCGCCGTTTCTTTTTAAATGGATTAATCCTTGATCATTAATATAATTGACAAACCAACTTATTTCATCCGCATGTGCTTCTATGACCACTTTAAAAGGGGCATCAGGATTAATCACGCCCACTGCTGTGCCATAAGCATCTGTAAAGGTAGTGTCAACATATTGTTTGATATAGTCCAACCATAACCTTTGTCCACTTGTTTCAAAGCCAACAGGAGAAGCATTATTGATATATTTTTTTAAGAATGCATAGGAGGTCGCATTGATTAATTCCTTTTTAGCTGGTGTGTTGCCTTTTTTTGATGTTGCTTTTGCCATAAAAAATGTTTAAAATTTACCCTTGCAATATACTACTAATTACGATATCCTTTCATTGGCATTGAAGTGCAATTTTATGGCTTTATTATTCTATTTTTGTCCAGACCAAATTAATCATTTTGATCCAGCCACCTATTGCTATTGAAAGCTTATGGACCCTATCCAATGAGCAGTTCTTACCTATCTGTAAAAAGGTATTTCAATGGCAGGTGCAACATAATCCGGTGTATCAAAAGTGGGTTCAATTAATGAAGTATCAAGAACAATTAACGAATGAGGTTAACCAGATTCCTTTTTTACCCATTTCTTTTTTTAAGACCCATGACGTTTTTGTGGGAGATCAACCCAGCACCTTATTCGAAAGTAGTGGTACCACACAGGATGTGGTCAGCAAACATTGGGTAAGTGATACGGCTGTTTATGAATCAAGTTTTTTGAAATGTTTTAAATTATTTTATGGTGCACCCGCTGACTATTGTGTGATTAGTTTGCTACCTTCCTACTTAGAACGTAACCATTCGTCTTTGGTATACATGGTGAACGATCTAATAAAAAAATCTAATCATCCTGATAGTGGTTTTTATTTGGACGATTTTGCTTCATTAGATAAAGTCTTAAAAAAATTAGAAACGCAAAAACAAAAAGTTTGGTTGATGGGTGTCAGTTTTGCATTGATTGATTTTAGTTTGGCTTTTCCACAGCAATTAAATAATACGATCGTTATTGAAACTGGCGGTATGAAAGGCAGAAAACAAGAGTTAACAAAAATGGAACTACATACTTTATTAGCCACACAATTAGGTACGCAAAAAATACATTCAGAATATGGGATGACTGAATTATTAAGTCAGGCGTATTCGCATGGCGATGGCGTTTTTACCTGTCCTCCTTGGATGAAAGTATTGGTGAGTGATGAAGATGATCCAAGTTTGTTAAAAAGTATTGGAAGGGGGATATTGCATATTATTGATCTGGCCAATATTTATAGTTGCTCATTTATTGCCACGCAGGATTTGGGGGAAATTAATGAAGACGGAAGTTTCCAAGTGTTAGGTAGGGTAGATGCCAGTGATCGTCGAGGTTGTAGTTTAATGGTGGTATAGTCATCATTAAATGCAATATTAAATTTAGCATACGATCCTATAGCAGCACTATTTCTTTATTAAAATAGCCAATTCGCTCAAATAAGCTTCTTGTAATCCGTAATTAAATTGCCGCTTATCTAGGCCATCCCTTGTTTTGATAATTAAAGGCAATTCTTTATGGGTAGCAAATTTAAATTTTTGATTTATTTTTAAAAAGTAGTCACTTCTATTTTTATTTTGGGTCATCACATCCTTGTTTTGAACCCCAATAATTTTATTAATCAGTTTGGTTGAAATTAATCCGCCTTTTAAATGATGTTCGTATAGCACTTCAATTAATTCTTTCTCAATCACCGTTAAAGATTCGAAGAAATGGTTGTTTAAAATATGCGATACTTCTTTATTCAATACATTTTTTGTATTTCGTCTTTTTAACCAATAAATGGCAATGGCAACTGTAATTAATCCTAAAACAATATATAAAGTGATGTCAATAATATGATGTGATAATAGTTGTAACAGTTGGTTGGTTGGCAGGTAGATTGGATTTTGATCATTTAGTTCAAATTGGGCTTTGCTGATATCAAAAGTTTTAAAGCTAAATTTTCCTTCTTCATTCACTTTAGTTAGGTACAAGGTATTGCCTAAACAAAATTGTAAACTTTGGTATTTGGTATTATTTAAATAGACACTAAGCCAGGTTTCTTTGAATTCGTTATTTGATCTTTTATTAAATTTTCCAAATGTGTTTGATCTAAAATCGGCCCAAAGTAATTCAAGCTGGATTTGTATAATACTAAAATTATTCATCTGGTAATGGCTTAATCCAGCACTTTCAATAATTGCAGTTAGTTTAGGGTTGGTTTGTCCTAAAGTTGTCCATTGATGGGTATGTGTATTAAATTCATAAACACTATCAATACTTTTTATATTATAGGAATTGGGGAAGTCAAATTGGGAGAAAGCATTTGATAAATATATTCTATTATTATTTTTATCAATATGGTAAACGATATTGTTATTTTCGTCATCCAAGGCAACCACTAATCTACTACTATTGTATAATTCCCATTCATGTGTTTTTTTACTAAAGTAAGTAACAATTCCTCTAACATGCCAATAACCATCGCCCCCATATTGGAACAAAGTATCGTTCATGAAAAAATTAATAGCGTGAAAATTGGCGCCATTAAAAAAAGTGGAATCAACCCTGATTAATTGGTAGGAATTTTTTTTCCCTGCAATTTGATATTTTTGGACCAGGAATAACTTCCCCGTACCGAGGGGTTGGATATAAATCTCTTTTTTGTTTTTTAATAAAGAGATTTTGGAGTTAGTGAGTACCTGCAGTCCAAATTTGAAAACCTCTCCATCTAATTTAATTTGAAGCGGGTTGATGGTATCCTTAGAAATGATGTCTAGTAATGCGGATTCTGTCTCATTTATGGTGCTTTTAGTTTTTTGATTTTGACTAAAGGCGACATTTACACCATAAAGTAATAAGAAAAGTGGGAGTAGAATCGCAGGCTTCATTAAATGAAAGTAAGAAAAACTACTATAAATAGTTAATTTCTAATCTATTTTTTCAAATGATATAAATTATTAATGTGTAATATATTGTTTATAATCTATATATTAAATTAATTAAAAATTCATCACTTATTTTAATTAATATTAGTATAATTTTAAATTAATCATTCATCTTTAATATATAATAAATAAATTTTATTTATATATTAATAAAATATTGAATATTAAAGTTTTTTATCCTTTGGGGGAAGGATAATCGGGGTGGTCGGAATTCGTTCTGGTCGCCCCAAATTTTTAACAATAATGGCTAAATTTAAACAGCTACATTAAAATCACGCAAGGCGTCATTTAAGCTTGTTTTTAGATCGGTACTTGGTTTTCTTTGGCCAATGATTAATGCACAGCTTACCTGGTAATCGCCAGCTGGGAATGTTTTGCGATAGGTTCCAGGAATTACCACACTACGCGCTGGAACGCGGCCCTTATATTCAATTGGATTTGCACCACTTACATCAATAATTTTAGTGCTTTGGGTTAATACCACATTTGCCCCCAATACCACTTCTTTTTCTAAATGTACCCCTTCTACTACGATACATCTACTCCCAATAAAGCAGCCATCTTCAACAATAACAGGACTTGCTTGCAAAGGCTCTAATACCCCGCCAATACCTACGCCACCACTTAAATGAACGCCTTTACCAATTTGTGCACAACTTCCAACAGTTGCCCAAGTATCCACCATAGTGCCTTCATCTACAAAAGCCCCAATGTTCACATAGCTTGGCATTAAAACAACATTTTTAGCTAAGTAAGCACCATATCTCGCTACTGCATGTGGCACAGCCCTTACCCCTAATGCTGCGTAATTAGATTTAAGTAACATTTTATCATGGAACTCGAATGGCGCTAATTCCCAAGTTTGCATGGGTTGTATCGCAAAATACATAAGAATCGCTTGCTTTACCCATTCATTCACCACCCAAGTATCCCCTTGAGGTTCGGCAACTCTTAAGCGGCCCTTATCTACTTCTTCAATCACTAATTTTATTGCATTACTATATGCGTCTTGTTTTAATAAACTACGATCATTCCAAACCTCATTAATGGTGTCTTTGATTTCCATGATTTTCAAATTTTAACAAAAATACATGCTAGTCATCTATTTTAATAAGTTTGTTTTACACATTAAAGAATAACTATTTATTATTGAGATTGTTTAAATTGCAGCATGTTTCAAAACCATGCTGATATTAAAGCTTGCTTGTCCATCCTTGAAAATGGGGGTATACTATTATATCCTACAGATACGGTTTGGGGGATTGGTTGCGATGCTACAAATGAAACAGCAGTTAGTAAAATTTTCACTTTAAAAAATAGGATTGAAAGTAAAGCAATGATTGTTTTATTGGAAGATGAAACTGAACTATTGAATTATGTGGAAGATCATTCATTTCAAATTTTTGATTACATAAAAGGCATAAATAAACCAACGACTGTAATTTATCCAAAGGCGAAAAATGTAGCTTCCAATTTAATAGGGGAGGATGGTTCTGTGGCGATTCGTATCTGCAAGGATCCTTTTTGTAAAAGTTTAATTAAAGAATTTGGAAAACCCATTGTAAGCACATCCGCTAATATATCTGGTTATCCAACACCCATGTGTTTCAATGATATTTCATTTGAAATTATCGAAGGGGTAGATTATGTCGTGAAATACAAGCAGGATGATAATGAAATTAAACAACCCTCTGCCATTGTCAAATGGGATGCCGAAGGTAATCTTGTTATTATTCGTGCATAGTTATATGCTAGAATAGTATTATTTAATTAAATTCACTTCATGAAAAAAATATTGGTGATTCAAACTGCTTTTATTGGTGATGTTGTCTTAGCAACTTCATTAATAGAAACTTTGCATCAACAATTACCGGAAGCCAAAATTGACATTTTGGTTAGAAAGGGCAATGAATCCTTATTTCAAGCGCATCCTTTTTTAAATCAAGTGCTTGTTTGGGATAAAAAAAATAACAAATACCAAAACTGGGTGGGGCTGCTTATTAAAATCAGATCCAATCAATACGATGTGGTGGTGAACGCGCAAAGATTCGCAGCCACTGGGGCATGGACAGCTTTTTCAAATGCAAAAATTAAAATAGGCTTTGATAAAAATCCATTTTCATTTTTATTTACAAATGTGGTGGTGCATCAGTTTTCGGAAAAAGGGCAACATGAAATTGATCGGAATCATCTGTTGTTAAGTTCCTTGTTTCTGACTAAAGTGGCCATGCCTAAATTATATCCTACTGCCTCTGATGAAATGGCTGTCATTCATTACCAACAAACCCCTTATTTGTGTATTGCGCCAGCATCGGTTTGGTTTACAAAACAATTTCCAGTAGAAAAATGGGTGAACTTCATTAATGCACTCCCGTTTAAGGGACCTATTTATTTAATTGGTGGGCCAGGTGATAAAATGTTGTGCGACCAAATTTTACAAAAAATAAATCGCAGGTCGGTGGTGAATTTAGCAGGCCGATTAAGTTTTTTAGCTTCTGCAGCTTTACAAAAAAAAGCGGTACTCAATTATGTGAACGATTCTGCACCCATGCATTTTGCTTCTGCGGTGAATGCACCTGTGGTAGCGGTATATTGTTCTACCTTACCCAATTTTGGCTTTGGGCCTTTGTCTGATCATTCATTCATTGTTCAAACCAATGAGGCGCTAACTTGCCGTCCTTGTGGTATTCATGGTAAAAAGCAATGTCCCCTAAAACACTTTGATTGCGCCAAAACGATTAAAATGGACCAATTAATAGCCCCCTTGTTACAAGTGGAACAACATTAGTACTTTTGCATCCATGGCCATCCATTTTACAGATAAAGAAATAGCCCTTTTTAAGGTGGTTGCTCAAGCAGCGGCAACGCTAAATACGCAAGCATTTGCGGTGGGAGGTTTTGTGCGTGATAAAATTTTAGATCGCCCCACCAAGGATATTGATATTGTTTGTTTAGGCGATGGCATGCAATTAGCCAATGAAGTAGCTAAGCAATTTAACCCGAAGCCCCCAGTGGCAGTTTTTAAAACCTTTGGTACCGCGCAAATTAAGTTTTCGGATGTGGAAGTTGAATTTGTAGGTGCACGTAAGGAAAGTTATTCAAGAGATAGTCGAAAGCCAAGTGTGACTGTTGGTACTATTGAAGACGATCAAAATAGAAGAGATTTTACAATCAATGCTTTGGCCATTGATATCAGTGAGGCAAATTTTGGCAACTTAGTGGATCCATTTGAGGGCATGTTACATATTGCACAAAAAATTATTAAAACGCCTTTAGCACCAGAACAAACCTTTGATGATGATCCGCTTCGCATGATGCGCGCGATTCGATTTGCTACGCAATTAAATTTTACGATCACGGAGGAAACATTTGCTGCAATTAAAAAAATGGCAGATCGTATCACGATAGTTTCGCAAGAAAGAATTACGGATGAACTACAAAAAATAATGAACACACCAGTGCCATCCAAGGGTTGGTACTTATTAAAAGAAGCGGGGTTATTACAATTTATTTTTCCGCAATTTTTACAATTGGAAGGGGCTGAAACATTGGATGGTATTGGGCATAAAGATAATTTTTCTCATACCCTACAAGTATTGGATAATGTAGCGGCGAATTCGAATGACATTTGGTTAAGATGGGCAGCCGTGTTGCATGACATTGCAAAACCAAGAACTAAAAAATTTGAGAAAGGATTTGGATGGACTTTTCATGGCCATGAAGTAGTGGGTGCGCGCATGGTGCCAAAAATTTTCACGCAACTAAAATTGCCATTAAATGAACACATGAAAATGGTTCAAAAATTAGTGGCTTTACATTTACGTCCCATTTCATTAACCAAAGATAATGTAACAGATAGTGCGATTAGGCGTTTGTTATTTGATGCCGGTGATGACATTGACCATTTGATGGTTTTATGTTCTGCTGATATAACTAGTAAGAATCAAGTAAAGGTTAGGCGTTATTTACAAGGGTTTGAATATGTAAAACAAAGATTGGTGGCTGTGGAGGAAAAAGATAAAGTGCGCAATTGGCAACCACCAATTTCAGGAGAACTTATTATCGAATTATTCAACATTACCCCTTCCCGTGAAGTGGGTGTAATTAAGGATGCCATAAGGGAAGCAATACTCGATGGCCTCATCACCAATGAGTATGAAGCAGCTTATGCTTTTATGCTTGAACAAGCGGCAAAAATTGGTTTAAAACCAAGTAAATAATTAAATGATTTAGTTGTCTAAAATCATTTAAATCAAGCTAATAAATAGTATTTTAGCAGTTCTAAAAAAAGCGATATGGCATTTTTAAAATTCAGGGTTTATTGGGAGGAGGATGATGCGATATATCGAGATGTGGTGGTGAAACATACCCAAAATTTTACTGAATTAAATAATATCATTTTAAAAGCGTTTGAGTTTGATCAAAAACACGATGCTACTTTTTTTAGAAGTAATGATATTTGGAAAAGAGGGCGTGAAATTAGTAAAGCGGTGTATGAAAAAGAATATGTGGCACCTCCTTTATTAATGGAGGAAACGACCATTGGTTCAGAAATTATTGATACCAACCAGCATTTTATTTATTTATACGATTTTGTAAAGTCTTGGACATTTTTAATTGAATTGATTCAAGTGATTAAAAATGCAGATGCGGACATGTCTCTGGAATACCCTATGGTATCAAGAACAGAAGGAGTTGGGCCTATGCAATATGGCACAAAGGGGTTGTTGGGTAAAACTTTTGCTGATATTGAAGAGAAGTATGATTTATCTGAAGCGAAGGAAGGCTTTGGCGAGGAAGGAGAAGATGCAGAAGAAGGGGATCACGATAAAGAGGACGATGATAATAAAGAAGACGATGATAGTGCAGAAGATTCCGATAGCAATGCAGAAGGAGGTGAATTTTTTGAAGGAGAAGCATTTTAGCAGATTCATTATTTATACATCATTTTTTCTCGCTATTCAATAGCATGTAATTTTTTTATTTCATTTTTCAAAATAAAATTTCTTGTCTAATAATACCGTATATATCATTGTGGGTCCGACTGCAGTTGGGAAAACCAGTTTTGCAATTTCATTGGCGCAACATTTAAAAACTGAAATAATTTCAGCAGATGCAAGACAATGTTATGCGGAATTAAATATTGGCGTAGCACGCCCCAGTTTGGAGGAGTTGTCAAAAGTCCCCCATCATTTTATCGCCAGTCATTCCGTAAATGATACCATCAATGCGCAAGTTTTTGAAAATTATGCTTTAGCAAAAACGGATGAAATATTTAAAACACATCATTCGGTTGTGATGGTTGGTGGCACAGGTTTGTACATTAAAGCATTTTGTGAAGGGCTAGATATGATACCGGACATTGATCCTGCTATTAGAGCGCATATTATAGCGCAGTATGATAAGCTAGGATTGAGGTGGTTACAAAAGGAAGTTTCCGTAAAAGACCCACTTTATTGGGCAAAGGGGGAGCAACAAAATCCACAAAGATTAATGCGCGCGTTGGAAGTTATCCTTGGGACTGGCACTTCTATTGTAAGTTTTCAAATTAAAAATAAAATTATGCGTCCATTTAACATTGTAAAAGTGGGGCTTGAATTACCAAGGGAGCAATTGTATGAGAGAATTAATCAGCGAGTAATAAGCATGGTTGAAAACGGTTTGGAAAAAGAGGTGCGGGACTTGGTTCCACAGTATCACTTAAACGCCTTGCAGACAGTGGGTTATAGCGAATGGGGCCCTTATTTTGAAGGCAGCCTATCTAAGGAAAAAGTCATTGAGAATATTCAACAAAATACCAGACATTATGCGAAAAGGCAGATGACCTGGTTTAAAAAAGATCTTGATATTACATGGTATTCACCCAATGAAATAAAAGCCGCTCAAATTGTATAGTGGCCGATGGCATTAAATCCCCTTTTATTATAATAATATAATATTAGTTTTTTAAAAATTTGAGTAATTTTGGTTTTATAGTGAAATATTAAGCTATTAAAATCCTATTTTGAATTCTGCAAATGATTCGATTTAATAAATTATTTGTTTGGTAAATAAGTAATCTAATATATATGCAATCAAATGAAAAATAGCAGAACTTACAAATATTCAATCAATCAATCAATCATCAAACATAAAATTATGCAACTAAGAATTTTAATGGCAGTGATCGGTATTTCTTCATTGTCGATGGCAAACGCACAAACGAATGCCATTCAATTTGAAAAATACACTTTGCCCAATGGCTTAAAAGTTATTTTACATGAAGATCATTCTGCACCGGTGGTCGCAGTGACGGCTCTTTATCATGTAGGTTCCAAAAATGAAGATACAGCGCGCACTGGTTTTGCGCATTTCTTTGAACATTTATTGTTTGAAGGATCTGAAAATATCAAACGTGGTGAGTTTGATAAGTATATCACCAATGCAGGCGGCGCCTTAAATGCAAATACTTCACAGGATCGTACTTTTTATTTTGAGTTATTACCTTCCAATCAAGTGGATTTGGGTTTGTGGTTAGAAAGTGAGCGAATGATGCATGCAAAAATTGAACAAATCGGTGTGAACACACAACGTGAAGTAGTGAAAGAGGAAAAAAGACAAAGAATGGACAACCGACCTTATGGTTCCTTTTTGAATGAAGTGTTAAAACGCGCTTTTAAGGTACACCCTTATCAATGGTCTCCGATAGGAAGTATGGATCATTTAAATGCAGCTAAATTAGACGAGTTCATTAATTTTTATAAAACTTTTTATGTGCCCAACAATTGCGTGTTATCCATCGCAGGTGATTTTAATAAGGCAGATTTGAAAAAGAAAATTGAAGCTTATTTTGGCCCTATTAAAAAAGGAGCAAATGTAATTCCAAGACCAACCATTAAGGAGCCAGCCTTGGGAGGGGAAGTAAGAGATGTAATACAAGATAATATTCAATTACCAGGCGTGTTTCAAGCTTATAGAGCGCCAAAGCAAGGGGGCGATGAATATTATGCTTTTAATGTGTTGTCCACTATTTTATCGGGTGGAGAATCATCTAGAATGAATAAAACATTAGTAGATAAAAAACAACAAGCAGTGGCTGCGCAATCTGCACCGTTTTTTAATGAGGATGAGGGTTTGTTTATTACTTTGGCCATTGCGAACATGGGTGTGAAAATTGAATCCTTGGAATTGAGTATGGATAGTATTGTTAATGATTTGAAAATAGATTTAGTGGGCGAAAGAGAATTTCAAAAAGTAAAGAACCAAATCACCACACAAATAGTTACAAGTAATGGAACAATGGCGGGTATTGCTGAAAGCTTAGCCAATAATGAAGTATATTTTGGGGATGCTAATTTAATCAATACTGAATTGGATAAATATAATAAAGTAACCAGACAGGATGTATTAAATGTGGCTAAAAAATATTTAAATAAGGACAATCGTGTTGTTCTTTATTATGTACCTAAAGAAAAAGCTACTACAAAGTAATTGCGTAAATGAATTGCACAACACAAAAATATAATTTATGAAAAAACAGATATATATCGCTTTATTATTGTTGCCAATAATTTCAATGGCACAAACAATAGATCGTACAAAAGCACCAGCGCCAGGAAAAGCGCCAATAATACAAATCGGCAACCCAGTAAAATTCACCTTAGCGAATGGTATGCAAGTATTTGTTGTTAAAAATACAAAATTGCCAAGAGTGACTGCATCTCTTGCATTTGATTATGATGGTTTCGCGGAAGACGATAAAGCAGGCGTTGCTGAAATGGCGGGGCAGTTATTGAAAAGAGGTACGACCACTAAATCAAAAGCACAATTAGACGAAGCAGTGGAGTTTTTAGGAGGAAGCATGTCAACTTCAAGTCAGTCTGCAGCCGTAAGCTCGCTTAAGTCTAATTTTCCTACATTAATGTCCTTAATGGCGGAGGTAGTACTTCATCCTGCATTGGCAACAGATGAATTGGAAAAAATTCGCAAGCAAACATTGTCAGCAATAGAATCAAACAAAGATGATGCGGATGCAATTTCAGGAAATGTAGTGAAGAAGTTAGTGTATGGTGCTTCACACCCTTATGGTGAAATGATGACCACTAAAACTGTGAATAGCATCACTATTAATGATGTTAAATCATTTTTGAGTACTTATTGGAAACCCAATATGGCTTATTTGGTTTTTGTAGGTGATATTGAACCAGCAGTTGCAAAAGCGTTGGCAGAAAAAAGTTTTGGAGCATGGGCGAAGGGTACTGCAACGAAACAAAATTTTGATAAGCCAGTGAGTCCAAGTCAAACATATGTGGCGGTTATTGATCGACCAGCAAGTGTCCAAAGTGTGGTAACCATTGCAACGACTGTTGATTTACTTCCTGGTTCCGCTAATGTAATTGCAGGATCAGTTATGAATAATATATTAGGCGGTGGTTTTTCAGGTCGTTTGTTTGCTAACCTTCGTGAAAAACATGCGTTTACCTATGGTGCTTATTCCTCATTGAATCCAAGTCGTCAAGTTGGAATTTTCCAAGCAGCAGCTTCTGTTCGTAATGAAAAAACAGATAGTTCAGTGCAAGAATTATTAAATGAAATTAATATTATCTTAAATGAAAAAGTAGGTGATGCGGAATTAAGTAGAATGAAAAATTATTTATCAGGTGGTTTTGCGCGGTCCTTAGAAAATCCAGGAACCATTGCTGGTTTTGCTTTAAGTATTGTTCAAAACAATTTACCTGCCGATTATTATCAAAAATATTTAACCAATTTAGCAGCAGTAGATGCCCAAAAAGTGCAGGATGCTGCAAAGGGATTATTGAATACATCAAAAATGCATATAGTCATTGTTGGTAATGCAAAACAAATTGCAAAAGGCTTGGATAAATATGGTCCTGTGAAATATTTTGATATTGAAGGAAATGAAATTGCGGTACCAACAGAAACAAAAGCAGATGCATCTTTAACACCACAATCGGTAATGACGAAAGCCATTGCTGCCATTGGATCAGCAGAAGCAATAGCCAAAGTAACAGATGTAGCTTTAAATGGTACTGCAGACATTATGGGTCAATCATTAAATATGTCTCAAAAAATTGTTATTCCAGGGAATTCTGTAACAACCATGTCAATGGGTGGTATGGCTTTAATGAAACAAGCAGTTGTTGATGGTAAATACTCCGTAAGCCAACAAGGCCAAGAAGCACCTATCACGGATGAGGTGAAGGAAGGTTTGGATGAGTCGGCAAGCATCGCTCCAGAGCAATTGTATTTAGCGAAAGGCTATGGTTTAAAAGTAGTAGGGGTAGAGAAAGTAAATGGCAAGGATGCGATTGATGTTGAGGTTACAACCCCATCTAAAAAAGTGTCACACCGCTTTTATGACGCCGCTACCTATTTATTAGTTAAAACTTCTAAATCAGAGGAAGTACCTGGTCGTGGAACAGTTACGCAGCAACAATTTTACAACGCCTATCAAACAGTGAATGGTATTCAGTTGGCTTCTGAAATGATCATTGACATGGGTGCAATGAAAATTAATGTGAAGTACACGGATATTAAAGTGAATCAAGGTTTAAAGACAAGCGATTTAAAATAGTCGCTTCTTAGCATAAGCTTACTTAATTAGGCTAAAAAAAAGATCCGCCCTGATTTATCGGGGCGGATCTTTTTTTATGTGGTAAATTATTTTTTAAAATCCAATATTTCCGGTTGAATTTATAAATTACAATTGATTAGAATCTTATACCATATCCTATATTAAACATTAAATTATTGCCTTTAAAATCGGCGTAGTAGCTGCTTTTCTCAGTTAATCGATAAGGGGAAATGGCGTCTTTTACCATGGTATTCATTATGGTAAGATCAATGAAATGTTTTTCAGTTCTGTAACCAATACCACCGCTTATAATAAACTGGGAAGCTTTAAAGCCGCCATCTTTGTATGGGGAACCATAGAACGCAGTACCCGCCCTAGCCATCCAATTGCCATTTAATTTCACTTCTGAACCAATTCTTATATTGATATTATTTTTATAGGTATTTTTAATTACATAGTTAAGATCATTGTAATAACTGACTACGTCTTGGTTATTGTCATTGGAATAAAAACGGGTACCTGCATATTTTACCCATTCTATATCTGCACTAATAAAACCCAATGGTTGGGTAGGCTTACTTGGATTTGCAAAAAAGTAGCTTGAACTTACAATTGCCTTTGCAGGTGTTGACATTGTGTAGTCATAACTTGCTGGATAAAAATTATTTTTAAAATTATTCATTAAATCATAAGAACTTAATCCATTCGGTAAAGAATTTGTGTACACTTCCGCGCTTATTGCATCCCTGAAGCTGATTATTTGTGGGGTGTGATAAGTAAACCCAAAACGTAAAAATGGTTCCGCCTTATAAATCAAACCAAACTTAGCACCCAAACCAAAACCTTTGGAAGAACTTTCTTCGTAAAAATCAAAATGACCAGTTTCGCCAAAATAATTGGTCTTGCTAAAGTTGATCATTGGCAAGTTTAAACTAGCCCCTAAATATAATTTATCTTCAATATTTCCACCCCAACCAAACGCAAGTTCATTATACCCGCCTTTGGTAACTACATCATTTTTTTGATTCAAGTTGCCTATAGGGATAGTGGTTCTATAATCGGTAATATCACCATTCTTATCAAAAATTGGTGTGACTAAATTAGATTGAATCGCAAGGGAGCTACCATAAATAAAATTTTGTTGTGCAGCGGTTAAGCTTGACTCAGTATCATATAATTGATCTGCAAATTTTTCTGTGAAACTTGAATAAGTGTTTTTGCCTGATAGACCATAGTGGTTATTGTAGTCTGCGACTTGTGTGTATGAGATTGAAAATGCAGTACTGCTCCAATTATTTTTTTTACGACCATCTGCTAACACAACGCCTAAGTTACCTAAGTTTAGCTTGTTAGACGATACGGATGTATTCGTTTTAAAATAATCAACGCTATTGGTTTTATTAGAAAATTTAGAGGTCAACAAAAACTCACTTGATTTATAAAATCCCAAACCAGCTGGATTGATATGTGAAGAAGACATATCTCCACCTAAGGAACCCATGGCACCGCCCAATGCATTGCTTCTTGGGGTTCCATGAGGGGCAAACCAAGAATACTTTAATACATCATCTGGATCTTGCGCAAATGCATTTAAACTGAATCCTAATAAACTAAACAGTAATATTTTTTTCATAGTGAT
>SHWT01000022.1 GCA_009693715.1 Chitinophagaceae bacterium | reverse complement strand
TGCATTAACAAAAGCGTTTAAACATATTTGTTGGGATGGTTGTATGTTCCCGAATGAAGTAATGACCAAACAACAAACATGGAATGATATATTAGCATCAATGATTAAAGTGCGCGACCAACATGGTTGGTATGAAGCAGAATAATTTTACAACACACTATTTTAATTATTAAAAATATGGCAACTAAAAAAACATTAAATATTGGATTAATCGGCGGCGGATTTATGGGACGCACACACTCAAACGGATATCGTCGTGTGCCTAATTTTTTTCCTGAGCTTGAATATACACCTGTGTTAAAAGCAGTTTGTTTTCGTAATGAAACAAAAGCAAAAGCATTTGCTGAACAATGGGGCTATGAAAGTTTTGAAACTGATTGGAGAAAAATTATTGCGCGCGCGGATATTGATGCAGTAGATATTTGTACACCCAATGATACACATGCTGAAATTGCAATCGCTGCTGCAGCTGCAGGAAAAATGATCTTATGTGAAAAACCATTAGCGCGCGATTTAGCAGAATCACAATTAATGGTAGATGCCATTGAAAAAGCAGGTGTAAAAAATACCGTATGGTATAACTATCGTCGTTTACCAGCAGTTACTTTAGCAAAACAAATTATTAACTCAGGTAAACTTGGAAAAATATATCATTACCGTGCAAACTTTTTACAGGATTGGACCATCAACGAAGCGCTACCTCAGGGTGGTGAAGGATTGTGGCGCATGGACGCAGCCGTAGCTGGCTCGGGCGTGTTGGGTGATTTACTTTCACACTGTATTGATACAGCGATGTGGTTGAACGGAGGTATTAAAGATGTATCTGCAATGACTGAAACTTTTGTTAAGCAACGTATGCATCAATTAACGGGAAAAGTAGAAGAGGTGAAAATTGACGATGCATGTTCTTTCTTGTGTCATTTTAATAATGGTTCATTGGGTTTATTTGAATCTACCAGATATGCACGTGGACATAAAGCATTATATACTTTTGAAATTAATGGTGCAAATGCATCTATTCGTTGGGACTTACATGACTTAAATAGATTGGAGTTTTATGATAACACCGATGAATCAAAATTAAAAGGTTGGAGAACCATACATATCACCGATGGCGATCATCCTTATATGGACAAGTGGTGGGTTCCAGGATTGAGTATTGGATATGAACATTCTTTTGTACATCAAGCCGCTGATTTTTTAAGAAGTATTGAAACAGGCGAATCATGTTCTCCTACTTTTAAAGAAGCTTTGGATACGCAAAAAGTTTGTGATGCAGTTTCGCAATCTGCAGCTACGCGTAGTTGGAAGGATTGTGGTGTTAAATAAATTGGCAGATAAAAATTAATTTAAAATTAAATGAATCAAAAAAATCTTTCCCGAATCGTAATAACTTTTTGCTTGTTGGGTAATACGTTTATAGCAAGTGCACAACAAATGAAGGATGGCTTTGTTAAAATATTTGATGGCAAGTCTATGGCAGGTTGGGATGCTGATACCACTTTTTGGAAAGTGAGGGACAATAGTTTTGTTGGAGAAGTAACGCCACAAACACCGATTAAAACAAATACCTTTTTAATATACCGTGAAAGCTTGCCGGCAGATTTTGAATTAAAAGCAAAGTATCGCATAAGCGTTGATGGTAATAGTGGTATTAATTATAGAAGCGAGGAGCTTCCTACTATTAAATATGCATTAAAAGGATACCAAGCTGATATTGATGGTGGTAATGTTTACACTGGACAAAACTATGAAGAGCGCGGACGTGGATTTTTAGCAAAGCGCGGTGAAATAGCTGTTTTAAAAACCGATGTTAAACCTACTATCACGGGTACAATAGGAAATGCAGATTCTCTAAAAGCTAAAATTAAAACCAACGACTGGAATGATATTCATATTATCGTAAGGGGCAACCACATGCAACACTATATTAATGGTATATTAATGAGCGAGGTTACAGATGAGGATCCCGAAAAGCGCAAAATGAGCGGTTTATTGGGTTTCCAAGTACATGTATCCAAAACCATGAAAGTGGAATACCGAAAAGTGTTTTTAAAGCAGCTTAAATAGCCTAAAGTGTATCAAAACGCGCAAAACTTTCCCAATTATTGGGTTTTGCTAACTATTTTTGCAAAAATAGTTAAAATTAAATCATTGGTAATCAATCAATTAAATTACAAACAATAAAAAACTAATCTAATTAGTAAAAAAATACTAAATATTTTAGTTTATTAACAGTTTATCCCTATCTTTACATAAATATTAAAGAAAACATAAAACGATTAACCATGAGTAACCCAAATGTAGAAAAATTAAAAGCCTTAAAATTAACAATCGATAAAATTGATAAGGACTATGGCAAAGGAAGCGTGATGATGATGAATGAGCGCAGCCAAGAACCCCAAGAAGTAATTTCAACCGGTTCTATTGGTTTGGATACAGCCTTGGGCATCGGGGGTTTACCAAAAGGAAGAATCGTTGAAATATACGGACCAGAATCTTCAGGTAAAACAACAGTTGCGATTCACGTAATTGCAGAAGCGCAAAAAAAAGGCGGTATGTGTGCAATTATCGACGCGGAACATGCATTTGATAGCGCTTATGCAAAAAAATTAGGCGTGGATGTAGATAATTTATTAGTATCTCAACCAGATTATGGTGAGCAGGCTTTAGAAATTGCGGATCGCTTAATATTATCAGGTGCAATTGATGTAATAGTGATAGATTCTGTTGCGGCACTTGTTCCAAAAAGTGAATTAGAGGGTGAGATGGGTGACTCTAAAATGGGACTGCACGCGCGTTTGATGAGTCAGGCATTAAGAAAATTAACTGCAACCATTAACAAAACAAACACGATTTGTATTTTCATCAATCAGCTTCGTGAAAAAATTGGTATAGTTTTTGGTAACCCAGAAACGACTACTGGTGGTAATGCATTAAAGTTTTATGCTTCAGTTCGTTTAGATATTAGAAGAATGGCACAAATTAAAGATGGCGACGAAGCCATCGGGAATAGAGTAAAAGTAAAAGTGGTTAAAAACAAAGTGGCGCCTCCTTTCAGAGCTGCAGAGTTTGAAATTATTTTCGGTGAAGGCATAAGTAAGATTGGTGAAATTATTGATATGGGCGTTGAATTAGAGATCATACAAAAATCAGGAAGCTGGTTTAGTTATGATACCAACAAGCTAGGGCAGGGCCGTGATTCGGTAAAAACAATATTACATGACAATCCAGAGATGGCCAATGAAATAGAAGCTAAGATTAGGGCTAAAATAGCCGCTAATGTAGAGGCTGCTGCTTCAAAATAGTCAAGCGTTTTTGTTTTTAGTTAGTTAGTAAGTACAACCGCATCATTTATGGTGCGGTTTTTTTATATTTATACAAACTTTACTCCTTGATTTATCTGCTTAAATTATTGATTCGTACTGCTTTGTATATTTTTTGTAAAAAAATTTACATTAAAAACAAATCCCTTGTAAAAACCAAGGGCCCATTATTAATTATTGCGAATCATCCCAACTCTTTTTTAGATGCAGTAATCATTGGCGCACAATACAGTAGACGCGTTTATTTTTTAGCGAGAGGAGATGTATTTACTAAAAAGCATCACCGTTATTTATTGGGACTTTTAAATATGATACCCGTTTATCGTTTGCGCGAGGGCCGTGAGTTTTTGAATTTAAATGAATATGCATTTGTGGCTTCAAAAAATTTATTAGCAAAAGGGGAAGCGGTATTAATTTTTATCGAAGGCATTTGTTTAAATACCAACGAGCTCCAACCTTTTAAAAAGGGGACCACTCGAATATTACAGGGTACCCAAGAACTTGGGGTATTTCCAAGCATTCATGTTGTAGGCATTGCATATGATAATTTTAAAGGGGTAGGTAAGTATGTAAATGTGGTGTTCAATGATTTCCCTTACACCAAAACAATTATCACCGCCAAGGATCGTGTTGAATTTAATAGTGAAGTATTCGTTTTACTAAATAAAAATATTATTACACCCATTGTTCCTCCAACTAACAATTCATTGGCGCGCAAATTAAGATTTGCTTTTGCGCGTGCCGTTTATTATCTACAAGCACCCTATTATTTCCCCTTGCGTCGTTTTGTTGCGCGCGTAACAAAAAATACAGTGTTTTATGATTCAGTTTTATTTGCTGTTTTACTTTTTACCTATCCCCTATTTTTGCTAATTATATTTTTAATGCTTTATCAATTATCATTACCCCTACCAATAATATTAATTACCTTAGTCGCTATTCCACTTATTAGTAAATTTGCAAGTAAGTAGTAACCTCATAAATAATAATCATGCAACAACATATGCGTCGTTTTGAAAAAGAAAAGAAAATAGCATTAATAGCCCACGATAATAAAAAAAAGGACTTAATTGAGTGGGCAACCTACAATAAAGAAGCCTTAGCAAAACATAAGCTAGTTGCCACCGGGACCACGGGCAAATTAATCGAGAAAGCACTGGATCGAAAAATTACAAAAGTCTTAAGCGGTCCTCTAGGCGGCGATCAACAAATAGGCGCAATGATTGCATCTGGTGATATTGATATGGTGTTTTTCTTTTTTGATCCAATGGAAGCACAACCACACGATAGTGATGTAAAGGCATTGATAAGATTGGTGGTAGCCTGGAACCTACCATTGGCTTGCGACCGCACGACCGCTGATTTTTTAATCACATCAAAATTTATGCAGGAAGTATACGAATATAAACTTCCCGACTACACCCACTACTTATCAAGAAATATAGAAAAACCATAATTATTATATTGCCATATATATCTAAATAATAAAATTTTAAAGATTCAAATTATTACTATGAAAAAAACACTTACCCCCATCGCGCTATTATTAATAAGCGCTATTTCAGTTTCTGCACAAAAATCTATTACTGGTTTTAAAAATGCAGATAAACAATTAAAAATTGAAGCTGATTTTGATGCACAACTAAATGCAAAACGCGTTGGAGAAAACATAAAGTTATTATCATCTGTTCCTCATCATGTAGGATCAGTCGGCGGAAAATTTGTTGCATCAGAAATTGCGAAAGTTTTTAAGGACAATGGTTGGGATACTAAAATTGAAACCTACCAATTAATGTTTCCAACACCAATTACACGCGTATTAGAAATGAGTGGTATAACTAATTTTAAAGCTGTTTTAAAAGAACCCTCTTTTAAGGAAGATGCAACATCGGGGCAACCAGATCAATTGCCTACTTATAATTGTTGGAGCGCTGATGGTGATGTAACTGCTAATTTAGTTTTTGTAAATTACGGATTACCAGAGGATTATGAAACCCTTGCAAAGTACGGCATTGATGTAAAAGGAAAAATAGTGATTGCCAAATATGGTCGTAGTTGGAGAGGTATAAAACCAAAAGTGGCACAAGAGCATGGCGCGATTGGTTGTTTGATTTATTCTGATCCAGGGGATGATGGTTACAGTGCAGGCGATGTTTATCCAATGGGTGCATATAAAAATGATCAAACAGTACAACGTGGATCCATTATGGATATGGTTATTTATCCAGGTGATCCTACCACACCGAATATAGCATCTACTGCAAACGCTCCAAGAGTAAATCACAAGGACGCAGAAAACTTATTAAAAATCCCCGTGCTTCCAATTAGTTATGGAGATGCGGCACCATTATTAAAAGATATGGCAGGGCCGGTGGCGCCAAAAGATTGGGCGGGTGGTTTGCCCATTACCTATCATATTGGTCCAAGTAAATCTAAAGTACATTTGAAATTAGCATTTGATTGGAAGTTAAGACCAGGATTAAATGTGATTGCAACGATTAGGGGATCTGAATATCCAGATCAGTGGATTATCAGAGGTAATCACCATGATGCATGGGTAAATGGTGCGAATGATCCAATAAGTGGTATGGCTGCAGAATTAGAGGAGGCAATTGCCATAGGAGGATTATTAAAACAAGGATGGAAACCAAAACGTACATTAATTTATTGTGCTTGGGATGCGGAAGAACCTGGATTGATGGGATCTACGGAGTGGGTCGAAGATCATGCACTTGAATTACAAGCAAAAGCGGTTGCATATATAAATTCAGATGGAAATGGTCGTGGATTTTTGGGCGTTCAAGGCTCACATGGGTTATCAAATTTCGTAACAGATATCAGCAAATCTGTTATTGATCCGCAAGCGGGTGTTTCGGTATTTGAAAGACAGAAAGCGAATAGTGCTACCAATGCAAGCTCGATCAAATCTAAAAAAGAAATTTTTGAGGCAACCGCTTATCCATTAGGTGCAATGGGGTCTGGTTCGGATTATTCTTCCTTCATTCAACATATAGGCGTTCCTTCCTTAAATATTGGTTATGGTGGTGAAGATGCGGGCGGCGAGTATCATTCTATTTATGATTCCTATGATCACTATGCTCGATTCAAAGATGCTGAATTTAAATATGGGGTAACCCTTGCTAAAACAGCAGGTCGTGCTGTGCTTCGTTTATCAGAAGCAGATGTACTTCCTTTTGATTACACCTCATTACATAAGACGATCAAAGGATATATTACCGAGTTAGTTTCGAATGTAGATGCGCTTCGCGAAAAAGCACAGGTGGAGAATGATTTAATAAAAAACAATGCATATACAATTGCAGCGGATCCAACGACCAAATTAACAACACCTACATTATTATCCGATGTTCCTTTTGTTGATTTTTCTTTACTATTAAATGCATTAGCAACACTTGAAAAATCAGCTCAAAAAGTAGAGCAATTAAAAGCAGGGGCGGATGCAAATAAATTAGCTGCCATTAATGCAAAAATATATTCAGCTGAACAATCCTTGTTACTTCCAGCAGGCCTGCCTCGCCGATCATGGTATAAACATAGTTTGTATGCACCAGGATTTTATACAGGTTATGGTGTTAAAACAGTACCCGGTGTTCGTGAAGCCATTGAACAACAAAATTGGTCCGAAACACAACAGCAAATAACCGCAGTAGCAAATGCAATAAATAAATTTTCTTCCTATTTAGATGCATTATAGGGTGTAAATTTGCCTATGCCGTTTCAACTTCAATCTAGCTATACCCCTTCTGGTGATCAGCCTGCAGCCATTGCACAGCTAACCGAAGCGGTGCAAGCGGGGGATCGCTATCAAACCTTATTGGGGGTTACCGGAAGTGGTAAAACATTTACCATTGCGAATTTGATTCAAAATGTGCAAAGACCTACACTCATATTAACACACAACAAAACGCTGGTTGCGCAATTATATGGTGAGTTCAAACAGTTTTTCCCGAACAACGCCGTAGGCTATTTTGTCTCCTATTACGATTATTACCAACCAGAAGCTTATTTACCCACCTCTGGCGTTTATATTGAAAAGGATTTAAGTATCAATGAGGAATTAGATAAGCTAAGACTTCAAGCCACTGCGCATTTATTAAGTGGTCGTCGTGATATTATTATTGTTGCCAGTGTGAGTTGTATTTATGGAATGGGTAATCCTACAGAATATGAAAATGGGATTATTCGTATTGAAAAAGGAATGGTGATTTCAAGACAAGCTTTTTTACATGCATTGGTCAATAGTTTATACCACAGAACCCTTACTGAATTTGATCGTGGTGGTTTTAGGGTGCAAGGCGATACTGTAGATATTCGTTTGCCCTATGTTGATTATGGTTACCGTATTACATTTTTTGGAGATGAAATAGAATCCATTGAAAGCATTGAAATAGAGACAGGCAAAAGAATTGAGGAAATGGAGAATGCGGCAATTTTTCCTGCGAACTTATATCTCGCGCCGAAGGAAATGGTGCAACAAATAATTTATGAAATTCAAGATGAGGTGCGTGCGCAGGTGGAGTACTTCAAAAATGTTGGAAAGCACATTGAAGCGCAACGTATTAAAGAACGTGTTGAGTATGATATTGAAATGATTAGAGAATTGGGTTATTGTTCCGGCATTGAAAACTATTCTCGATTTTTTGATCGCCGCAAACCAGGTACGCGACCATTTTGTTTGTTGGATTATTTCCCTAAGGATTTTTTATGTGTCATTGATGAAAGCCATGTAACAATACCACAAATATCAGGCATGTATGGTGGTGATAGAAGCAGAAAGATGAACCTGGTTGAATATGGATTTAGATTACCGAGTGCTATTGACAACCGACCCTTGAATTTTAATGAATTTGAAAATATTATTGGGCAATCTATTTTTTTAAGTGCCACCCCTGGTGATTATGAATTAGAAAAGACCGCTGGGTTAATTGTGGAGCAGGTAGTACGACCAACGGGTTTACTAGATCCGCCCATTGAAGTTAGACCTACAAAAAATCAAATAGATGATTTATTAGATGAAATTGCTAAGCAGGTGGAGATGGGTGACCGCGTGTTGGTGACCACCCTTACTAAAAAAATGGCCGAGGAAATGGATCGTTATTTGGTACGCATACAAATCAAATCAAAATACATACATAGTGATATTGATGCACTTGAGCGTGTTGAAATTTTAAGAGAGTTAAGGCTGGGTGTGATTGATGTACTTGTGGGTGTAAACCTATTAAGAGAGGGACTTGATTTACCTGAGGTTTCCTTAGTGGCAGTATTAGATGCAGACAAAGAAGGATTTTTAAGAAATGAAAAGTCACTTACCCAAACGGCTGGTCGTGCCGCACGCAATGTACGTGGTCGCGTAATATTTTATGGCGATCAAATTACCAAAAGCATGCAACGCACCATTGATGAAACCAATCGCAGACGTGCAAAACAAACGAAATACAATGAGCAACACGGCATTACGCCAACGACCATCGTTAAAAGTATCGAACAAGTAATGCAACAAACTTCGGTATTGGATATTAAGGGCTTTACGCTTAATAATATTAATGTACGCACTTCGGATGAACTTGAAATGGTCGCAGATCCGGAAAGTATTTATCAAACGATACCGCAAATAGAAAAGGCCATTGCACAAACCAAAAAACAAATGGAAAAATTTGCAAAAGCACTTGATTTTATGGAAGCCGCTAAGTTGCGCGATGAAATGTTCCGACTAGAGGCACAGCTAGCGGGAATGAAAAAGAAATAGTGCAAATTATTTACAGTGTTAAACATCACTAAATAATGAATTGCGGCCTTAAAATGTTTTAATTTTACAATAACTATGACCTCTTTATTAGCATCTATATACAACGGTTTATTACAAACAACTTGGTTAGAGTTGATCGCGGTTATTGCTGGTATCGTTTCCGTATGGTATAGCAGAAAGGAAAGTATTTTAGTATATCCCATCGGCCTAATCAATACCACCATCTATATCTACCTTAGTTTTAAAGGACATTTATTAGGCGAGGCCAGTGTAAATTTATATTATACCCTTATGAGCTTGTGGGGTTGGTATTTGTGGACAAGAGTAGACCCCAATAAGCACACTATCATTTTACAAATTACCAAAAGCAATGCGCGTGATTGGATTCATCAAGTACTATTTTTTTTAGCCTTTTATTTTTCGCTTTATTTTTCACTCACCTACTTAAAAAAGGAATTTGCACCCGAAGCCGTTCCATGGGCGGATGCGCTTGCGAGTGCTGCAGCCTATACGGGTATGTGGCTAATGGCAAAGAAAAAAGTAGAGAGCTGGATTTGGTGGATCATTACCAACATTGCATCAATACCATTATACTTTATAAAAGGATATACATTTACCAGTGTTCAGTTTATTGTATTATTGGTTCTTGCCATTGCTGGTTTAAAATCATGGAATGACAAAGCAAAAAATAATTCTATAAACGCAGAACCGTAATCATATTATTTTAAACGCATTTAAGCAATGAATAACGCCTTACAAAAAATTGTAGTACTGGGTCCCGAATCAACAGGGAAATCCACACTTTGTGAACAGTTGGCAAATCATTACAATACATTGAACTGTCCTGAATATGCGCGACAATTCTTGACCGAAAACGGCGTAAAATATAATTACACTGATTTATTAACAATTGCCAAGGGGCAATTAACATTAGAGGACGACTACACTGAGCAAGCCTTATTAAATAAAAAAAACAAGTTAGTTATTGACACTGATATGTATGTTATGAAGGTTTGGTGTGAATATGTGTTTGACAACTGCCATACTTTTATTTTAGAACAAATAAATGCGCGTAGCTATGATTATTATTTATTGTGTGATATAGATCTGCCTTGGACTGCAGATGAGATGCGTGAATATCCCGATAACAAAACGCGGCAAGAATTATTCCACATTTATAAGGATCTATTAATCAATCAAAACACGCCCTGGGGGATTGTAAATGGGATAGGAGACGAAAGGACCAACAATGCAATAGCCCTTGTTGATAAAGCACTTCCATAATAGCGAAGTTAAAACTTATCGAGATAAAATAAACTTGCCCAATTGGTAATTAAAAAAAAGCATCATTGCCAACAGCAAATTTATTTTTTTAAAAGGGCGCGTACATCTTCATCTCCTTCAATATTATTCATCTCTCTTAATATTTGAGGATAACGCCATGATACCCTTCTCGTCATTGGTCTTGCTGTAAACTTTTTTGGATTTGGGAAACCAGCAACAATCATTGCAGCCTCGGCCCTGCTTAAATTTTTCGCTGACTTATGAAAGTAATGTTGTGCTGCCGCTTCCACACCAAAACAACCGGGCCCCGTTTCAATTACATTTAAATACACCTCTAAAATTCTTTTTTTACCCCAGATCCATTCAATTAAAAATGTAAAATATACTTCAGGTATTTTTCTAATATACTTATCGTATCTACCGCCTTGCCATAAAAAAACATTTTTCGCTGTTTGTTGCGTAATCGTACTTGCACCACCACCAATGGGTATTTTAGATTTTTTTCTTTTATTTTTTGGTCGCAAACTTTTTTCAATCGCATCCCAATCAAAGCCACTGTGGTCTGAAAAGGATTGGTCCTCGCTCGCAAGTGCGGCTAGTTTAATATTATAGGACATTTCATTCCATGAAACATAATCTCTTTTTAAACCTAACCCAAATGCGTTTGTGATTTGCGTAATGGTAATGGGGGGCTCCACCAACTTTATGATAATTACATACAAAAGCGAACTCAAAAATAAATAAATAAAAATTCGGTAAATTATTTTTAACACAAGCGGCTATTATAAAATTTCCAAGCTAAATCGTTTTCCAATGGGTCTGTAATTTGGATTTGCCTTTCGTAATAATCTTCCAGCAACCACCGCAACTGCACCACCAATAAGCTTTGGAATATTTTTTTGTTCTAGTATGTGGTCTTTATTGATTAAGCTGTTAATTACATTTAATAAAATATATCCAGCGCCTCCTACCTGTAAAGCTGCACCATTGGTGACGACACTATTATAATGTCCTCTATCCTTTGAGAAAGCTATAATTTCATTAATATGGAGCACCATTTTTCCTAGTCTAAGCGTGTCCTCGCCATAAGTGCCAAATTGCGTCATGACCCTTTGTAAGGCAAATTGATTTATTTGAATCGTATCTTCTTTAATTGCAGAAACATAACCAGTTAACCACTGTTGATTACTAAATTGAAAATTAATGTAATCACCCACCGAAAAGGACCGTATGGTCACCCCTCTTTCTTTAAGCAACAATAGGCGTCCCTTTTGTGCGCTTAAGCTGACACAAAAACAAGCAAGGCAGATGGCAAAAAGAAGTGATTTTCTATTCATTATAGCAATTTACAATAAAGGCCCCGTTTAAAAAAGTAATTCAACCGCACCCGAGTATATTTTATTAATATTTTAAGCCACCAAAAAATAAAGCTGCGCTAAACACAAGTATAATAATAGCCGAAATTCGGTTAATCCAAATCAAATTCTTCTCCGTTAAACTTGGTCTTAACCTACTAGCCAGGGTCACTTTAATAAAATCAGATAAAAGTAAAAAAATTAAGCAGGTTGCAAAAACGAGGAACTTGTATTGAACAGGATTGTTTGTTTCTGCCGCGCTCGCTCCAATAGCAGCTGTCCAAGCAAACCAAAATATAAACACACTAGGATTTAGGGTATTCATTAAAAATCCTGAAAAATATATTCCTAGATAATCTCTTTTTCTAAAAACCTTTTCCTCTCCCATTTCATCAGACTCAATTTTAATCTTTTTGAAAAACAAAGTATATAAGCCCAATAACAACAAAAATCCTGCACCAGCCAGGGCAATAAAAGCCTTATGATCTAACACCAATAAAAAAATGCTAGTGAAAATATTGGCAATGAGCAATAGTCCAATATCACTTGTGGAAACACCTGCTACAAAAATATAACCCGCTTTTCGACCATTCGTTATACTTTGTTTTAGTATGGCAAAAATTACAGGACCCAAGGAAATACTTAAAATAAGCCCCAACAACAACCCTTTAATTATAGGAGCTAACATTTTATTTATTTTGTATAAAAATTTCCCAA
Organism: Chitinophagaceae bacterium; assembly: GCA_009693715.1. Taxonomy (GTDB): domain Bacteria; phylum Bacteroidota; class Bacteroidia; order Chitinophagales; family Chitinophagaceae; genus Sediminibacterium. The sequence continues at coordinate 9,296 of SHWT01000022.1, read as the reverse complement.
TCTTTTAATAGGTCCCCCTTTAATACCCTTGGAAATTTATGTTGCCCACCTATCTTTCCCATGGCTTGCATAAAATCCATAAAAACATTTTCTTTTAAAACGGTTACATGTATTTTTTTTAATGCAATTTTTCTTTCTGTAGCATAATCGTCGTTGAGCATAATCAATTTTTCATCAATTGCTTTTGCTAGTGCAACCCCATCTAGCAATTGATCACAAGCTACATACCAATGATGTCCAAATAAGGAATCTACATTTTCACCTCGAACACCATATTCAGGAATAGATAAATTAAAATCTTCACTCACCAAATGAATCGCCTTATTCATATTATCCACACTTAAGTGTTCTCCCACTATATTTAAAAAATGTTTGGTTCTACCGGTGATGATAATTTCCGCATTTTCTTTATCAACAAATCGCACCGTATCGCCAATTAAATAACGCCATGCACCCGCATTGGTGCTAATCAATAACGCATAGTCCTTACCCTCCTCTACTTCGTGTATCATTAATGCTTCTGGATTTTCAACCATTTCTCCATCGGCATCAAAATTATTTTCATCAAAAGGTACAAATTCAAAAAAGATATGTTGATTATAGGAAAGGCGCATGCCCTTTGCGTTTTGCCTGTCCTGCCAAGCCAAAAAACCCTCACTAGCTAAATAGGTTTCCACATAGGTAATGGGCTTTCCTAATAACTTTTCAAATCCTACTTTATAGGGCTCGAAACTCACACCCCCGTGAACAAAAAAAGTTAAGTTAGGCCATATCTCATGAATATTTTTGACCTTGTATTTTTCGATCACCATTTCAAGACACATTTGAATCCAAGCAGGAACCCCTGCCAAAAAACCAATATCCCACTGGGGGGCCTTTTCAACAATATCAACCAATTTTTTATTCCAATCTTTCTCTTTTGCTATTTTTTTGCCTGGTTTATAAAAAGGTTGAAACCAAAACGGTGATTTTTTAGCTGTAATACCACTTAGGTCCCCTGCATAATAACCCGGCCCCTTTTGTAAATCAGTACTGCCACCTAAGGTGAGCATTCCGCTTCCTATAGAGCTCAGTGCAATTCCCTGATACGTCAATAAGCTGAGTAATTGTTTGATCATGATCACCTTATTGCCCTTAAGCAAATCATTGGTGATGGGGATATATTTACTTGCTGACTCGCTGGTCCCACTACTTAATGCGAAATATTTTATTTTTCCTGGCCAACAGATATCTTCTTTTCCATCAAGGGTTTGATACCACCACTCCTTGTAAATTTTATTGTAATTATAGGAGGGTACAGTTTGTTGAAAGGCTTTTCCGGGATGCTTGCTTAATAAAATTTGTTCAAAATTATTTTGTTGGCCAAAGGCGGTATAGCGCGCGAGACGTAATAATTTTTTTAATACACGTTGCTGTGCCCTTTGTGGACTTTTTTTGGGGATACCCAAGGCTTTACTAATCGATTTAGGCAAATTAATCTCGAAAATTGGCATCTACAGAATCGTTTTATATTTTAAAGATTATTCGCAAAAATAGGAATGTTATTCGAGTAAACGACCCTACTTTTGCATATGTTTAAAAATACACTTTTACAAGCAACTGAAGCAGGCGCAGTTGAACTTAGGCGCTTTTTTAACGGATCCTTCACCATTTCAAGTAAGGCCAGTATCAATGATTTGGTAACCGAGGCAGATCATGCTTCTGAAAAAGCTATTTTTAGCGTAATTCAAAAAAACTTTCCTGATCATTTTATATTAAGTGAGGAAACGGGTGCGCTTCCACAAGATTCTGATTATAAGTGGATTATTGATCCCATTGATGGCACTATTAATTTTGCTAATGGTATTCCAATATGTTGTGTAAGTATTGGCTTGGAACATAAAAGCCAAATGATTATGGGCGCAGTATATAATCCCTTCATGAATGAAATGTTTATTGCAGAGCGCGGACAAGGCGCAACCTTGAATGATAAAAAAATTCAAGTAAGCGATAAGTCTGATTTATTAACGAGCTGCCTAGTCACTGGGTTTCCTTATCAATATTTAGATACCGCCAACGGCCCGTTACAAATTTTTGAAAAATTAATTCGCAAGGCGATTCCTGTTCGTCGATTAGGAAGTGCTGCACTTGATTTGTGTTGGACAGCGGCAGGCAGATTTGATGGTTTTTATGAACACAAATTACAAGCTTGGGATAGTGCTGCAGGATTTTTAATTGTAGAAGAAGCGGGCGGGAAAGTCACAGATTTGCAAGGAAATGATTACACTCCTTACAATCCGGGTATTATTGCTACTAACGGAAAAATTCATCAGCAACTACAATCGGTTATTAACGGAGGAACACTTTAATATTTTTTATGTCAACAGAAAGAACAGAAATTGAAAAATTAGGGGAGTTTGGTTTAATTGAACATCTTACCGAAAATTTTGAAATTCAAAATGTATCCACCGTTTTATCCATTGGGGATGATGCTGCAGTGATTGATCATTTTGGAAAACAAACAGTAATCACAACTGATTTATTAATTGAAGGTGTGCACTTCGATTTAATGTATACGCCTTTAAAACATTTGGGATACAAAGCAGTCATTGTTAATTTAAGTGACATTTTTGCAATGAATGCACAACCCACTCAAATCACCATGAGCATTGCTTTCAGCAATCGATTTAGCTTGGAAGCCTTAAATGAATTTTATGATGGTGTTCAACACGCTTGTGAATTATATGGTGTTGATTTAATCGGTGGCGATACGAGTACTTCACAAAAAGGATTCATTATTTCTGTAACAGCGATTGGTGAAGTAAGCCCAGATAAATATGTAAAACGTAGCACTGCTGAAAGTGGCGATTTGATTTGCGTGTCGGGTGATTTAGGTGGTGCTTTTTTGGGATTGACTTTAATGGAACGCGAGAAACAAATATTTTTAGAAAATCCTAAAGTACAACCCACGCTTGAAAATGAAGATTATATTGTTGGCAGGTTATTGAGACCAGAAGCAAGAAAAGATATTTTAGATATTCTAGAACAACAAGAGATACTTCCTACAGCCATGATGGACATTAGTGATGGCTTAAGTAGTGATGTGTTGCATTTGTGTAAACAAAGCAATTTGGGATGTCGTATTTATGAAGATAAAATTCCTATTCATGATGATACCAAAGCTGCAGCGTTTAAGTTTGGTTTGGATCCAACAGTGTGTGCATTAAATGGCGGGGAGGATTATGAATTATTATTTACCATGAAGCAATCCGATTACGATAAAATTACTTTGCAAGAAGAAATTAGCGTGATTGGGTATATGTGTGATGCAGAAGAGGGCACCAAAATCATTACAAAGGGAAAAAATGTTTTTGATATTACTGCACAAGGTTGGAATGCATTTGGCAACAAAGCATAATTATACTAGCAAGTAATCAAATTTATTAAACGTCGATCTGCAGTTAAACAAAGCAAGTCGGCGTTTTCATTTACAGTTATCTTTCCTGTAATTTCCGAACGCTTCATCACCCTTGCTGGATATAAACTACACATCCTAACCGCTTCCCCTAAATCAATACCCACTTCATTAACTAAATTATTGACCGATTTTAGTTGGGTTAAGGAAGAGCCACTTAATACACCCGCAGCTTCATATTTATCGCCCGCCATTTGATGTTGGTATATTCCTGAATGTGTTGCTGTTACTGCATCTGTTATACAAAATAATCTATCTCCCATTATTTTTTTTGCAATTTTTATTGCATTAAAATCAACATGAAAACCGTCCGCCACTAAACTGCAAGCCACTTTATTATGATTAAATATAGCGCCAACCATTCCAGGTGCACGATGTTGCAATGCGCTCATGGCATTATATAAATGTGTGGCTACAGTAATATTATTATTAAACGCATGAGTTGCTTGTTCATAGGTGGCATCGCTATGGCCAGCCGAAACTACGATGCCATTTTTTTCAAGTAAATGAATAATGGACGCATCCACAATTTCTGGCGCAAGTGTTATCATACTAATATGATCTTTGCCGTAATCCAATAAATCCTGTGCTTCTTTTAATGTTGGCTGATGAATATATTCCGTTGCATGCGCCCCCCTTTTTATTGAATTAATCCACGGCCCCTCAATATGTAAGCCTATGCAACCCCCGCCACCACTGGCTTTATAATCGCGTACTGCATCAATACATTTATATATTATCTCCCAACTTTGGGTTGCTAATGTGGGTTGAAAATATGCTGTACCACTGGCCAAACAATAGTCATAAATTTTTTGAATCGTATCGGCTGTAGGAAATTCAGATAATAATTTTTCATCGGCACCATAAATTTGTAAATCAATCAATGCGGGAACAACCAGCGGTATTGCATTTTTATGATCATATCCCTCCTTTTTTATACTCGTAATTTTTCCGTTTTCAATTACGACAACCGCCTCCGAAATCCAATGTTCTCCCGTAAATAATTCTTGAACCGATAAAATTTGTTGCATTATAATTCAATATTAAAAAAATCAGCGTTTTTCCAAAAAGGAAATTGCTCCCTCGTTTTTATTAACTCTTCTTTTTGTAGTGTAATATGAAATACATCTTCCTCATAAGCGCAGTGATATAAAATTTCTCCCAGTGGCCCTACCACCATACTATCTCCACTATGCATAATATTTTTACCATCTAAACCCACACGATTCACGCCAATAGTATAGCATTGGTTTTCAATGGAACGTGCAGTGAGTAAGGTTTTCCAAGCATGGTTTCTTTTTTCTGGCCAATTGGCAACATACAACAATACATCATATTCTAAGTCAGGAACATTTACATTTTCCTCATCTGCCTTTCCACTTGTGTTTGCTAATTGTTGGCGGGCCCAAACTGGAAAACGCAAATCAAAACAAATTTGTAAATTAATTTTCCAACCCTTCACGCTTGCAATTAATCTTTTGTTTCCTTCGCTATAAAATTCGTGTTCACCTGCAAAAGCAAATAAATGTCGTTTGTCATAATAACCCAATTCTCCATTGGGCAGCATCCAAATTAAGCGATTATAATAATTGCCGTTTTCTTTAATAATGACCGATCCGGTGATGATTGATTTTTTAGTCTCGGCCAAGCGTCGCATCCATTGAACAGTGGGCCCCTCCATGGTTTCTGCAAACAAAGCCGGCTGCATGCTAAATCCTGTAGTAAACATTTCAGGAAGTATAATTATTTCAGTCGGCTCGGCAATGGCCATTATTTTTTTAGCTAAGGCTTCGAGGTTTGCACCCTTGTCCTCCCAAAAAAGGGGGGTTTGTATGATTGTAAACTTAAGTGACGACACTGATAATGATTTATGCTTAATTAAAGATACAATAAACGGGGATTATTTATTTTCCCTTATTTAGTTGTTGTAAAATGGGCTGAATTAAGGCCGATTCAAAACCGCGTTGGTATAAAAAAGCCTGTGTTTTGGCCATCCGACTTAAGCCCCTATCACCTTTAAGACTGTTCCATTTTTTTTTGGCTAAAAATAGCAAAGTGGAATTATAGTCATCCGGGTCAATAGTTTTTAAGGCCTTTTTAATATTCACTGGGCTCACTCTCTTTTGCTGTAATGCATATTGAATTTTACTTTTACCCCATTGTTTTATTCGAAAGTGGCCTCCTGTAAAAAGGTTAGCAAATCGCTCTTCATTTAAAAAATTCTCTGTAATTAAATCGGATATAATCTCCTCCACTTCACTTTTAGTCATACCCAATTCGTATAGCTTATCGCGTACCTCCTGTTGGGCTCTTTCTTGATAGGCACAAAAATGCCGTATCCTTTGAATAGCCTGCTCTTTACCAATTCTAATTTTATTCATTTTGTAGATAAGAATGTCAATAAGAAATGCTAAAATAGCTTTTTAATCTTAAGATTTTGCATTAGGTTTGTCTTGTTAGAAAAGTTAAATAAATACAAAGGAATTATGAAATTTATAGTCTCCTCCTCCTCTCTTTTAAAACACTTGCAACAAATTGCAGGGGTTATTAATACCAATACCGTTTTGCCAATTTTAGAAGATTTTTTATTCGAGATTGAAGATAAAAAATTAAACATTATTGCGACCGATTTGGAAACAGTGATGAGTGTTCAAATGGATGTGGAAAGCAAAGCGAATGGTCGTGTTTGTATTCCTGCTAAAATTTTAATTGATTCCTTAAAAAATATTGCAGACCAACCGCTTACTTTTAACATTGATAAAAATTATGCTGTTGAAATTACAAGCGATAATGGTAAGTACAAGGTAATGGGAGAAAATCCAGATAATTTTCCGAAAGAACCTACAGCCGATGATACCACTGGATTTAAAATGACAAGCACCGGACTATTAACCGCAATCAATAAAACTTTATTCGCAGTAAGTGGCGATGATTTAAGACCAGCAATGACAGGCGTTTTTTTTGAATTATCAAAAGAGGGTGTTCAGTTTGTTGCAACCGATGCGCACCGCTTAGTTAGATATAAGCGCACCGATACAAAGGCTACACAAAACGCATCTTTCATTGTTCCCAAAAAGCCATTGAACTTATTAAAAAATGCATTGCCAGATAATGAAGATTCAATCACGGTGAGCTTTAATAGCAATCACTTATTTGTGGATCACGGCTCAACACAATTAATTTGTCGTTTAATTGATGCAAGGTTCCCTGACTATAAAGTGGTTATCCCTGCTGACAATCCTTATCGCTTAACGGTTAATAAACATGATTTCCAAAATGCATTACGTCGTGTAAATGTATTTAGTAATAAAAGCACCAATCAGGTTGCATTGAGTATCACTGGTAACGAATTGCAAATGGCTGCGCAGGATATTGATTTTAGTTTTGAGGGTAATGAGCGAATGAGTTGTGAATACAAAGGCGAGGATATTCAAATTGCCTTTAATGCAAAGTTTTTAATTGAAATGTTGAGCGCCGCAGATACAGATGATATTTTTATTGAATTATCTACACCAAGTAAAGCAGGCTTAATTAAACCATCAGAGCAAGCACCTGGCGAAGATTTATTAATGCTAGTGATGCCGCTCATGTTAAATAGCTAATCCGTTCCCTATAAATATGCCTCAGGGCAGGTTTTAAAACCCGTTGATCTACACAGAACATCGGGTTTTTTATTTACATTTATGGTCTAAAAAGAAGCCCATGTTTGAAAGCATACAGTCCTATTTTAGTAGTATTCCAAGCCTACATCGCGCGCTTATTTTAGCAGGCGGGATTACCTTTTTTTGGTTGGTTGAATCAGCCATTCCTTTGTTTAAATTCCAATATAGTAAATGGCGTCATGCTTCTATCAATATTTTTTTCACTTTTACAACGATTGTTATCAATTTTGGCTTTGCGCTTTTAATGGTAAAAACCAGTGATTGGACGATTGCTAATAATTTCGGACTTTTAAATATTGTGCCATTGCCAAATATAGCCTCTGCCGTACTTGGTTTATTGTTACTTGATTTTATTGGAGCGTATTTGGTACATATGATTGAACATAAAGTAAAATTTTTATGGAAATTTCACATGGTACATCATGCGGACAACCATGTGGATACAACCACAGCGAATCGTCACCATCCAGGAGAATCTGTCATACGAGCCGTTTTTGCGATATTGGCCGTTTTTGTTTTAGGTACACCTATGTGGTTGGTTATGTTGTATCAAAGTTTAAGTGTGGTGCTTTCACAATTTAATCATGCAAATATAAATACTCCATCTTGGTTTGATAAAACCATTGGTTTAATTATTGTTTCGCCCAATATGCATCGTATACATCATCATTTAATGCGACCGCAAACAGATAGTAATTATGGAAATATATTTTCCTTTTGGGATAAATTGTTGGGTACGTATAATAGCACACCCATGTCTGAAATTAAATATGGATTGGATGTTTTAGACAACCAACGTGATCAAGAATTATTATATCAATTAAAAATCCCTTTTAATAAAAATATTAAAACTGATTATTAAATAAGTTTCATTTATGAAAATTGGTGCTTTTATACCCGCTCGTTATGCAGCTACGCGTTTTCCAGCTAAATTAATGCAAACATTGGGCGACAAATCGGTCATTAGACACACTTATGAAAATACCCTAGCCACTGGTTTATTTGATGCAGTGTATGTGGTAACCGATAGTGAAATTATTTTTAATGAAATTACACAACATGGCGGCAAAGCCATTATGAGTATGCGTTCACATGAAAGCGGTAGCGATAGAATTGCTGAAGCAGTGCAGGACTTGGACATTGATATTGTAGTGAACGTACAAGGGGATGAACCCTTTGTAAAAAGAGAACCGCTTGAAAAAGTAATTGCTGTTTTTTCAGATGCATCTGTTCAAGTAGCTTCATTAATGCAGGTGCTCACGGATACCACATTAATTCAGGATCCTAATTATGTAAAAGTGGCGGTAGATAAAAATAACAATGCATTGTTTTTTTCAAGAAGCGTGATACCTTATCCCAGAAGTAACGATTTGCCAATAGTTTATTATGAACATATTGGTGTGTATGCATTTCAAAAACAAGCATTAATTAATTTCACCAACTGGCCAATGTCTCCATTGGAAGCAGCTGAAAAAATTGAGTGTTTGCGTTATCTGGAAAACGGGGTCTCCATTAAAATGGTCGTAACAGAATATATGGGTGTTGAAATTGATACGCCCGCCGATTTAATTAAAGCGGCCAAGCTTTTATAATATGCATGGTAATTAATTAAAAAAGCAAGTAATTCAATCCGCTATATAGTTTATCTTTGATAGATCCGCTTATATTAAAATAATAAAAATGCAGTTTAAGAATTTAAAACTAGTTGACTATGTTGTTTATGGTCGTGGCGCGTTTAATCAATTAGATGAAATTTTAGCTCCTCGTCGGAAGGATAATTTTCCCATGATTTTTTTCTTAGATCATTATTTTATTGGCAAGCCATTGGCTAATCGAATTCCATTAAGGGGAAAAGATAAGATTGTATATGTGGATGTAACACAGGAACCAAAAACAAAACAAGTTGATGCATTAGCTGCGGAGCTTAAAGCTGAATTTGGTGAACTAAGTGGCATTATTGGTATTGGCGGTGGTTCGGCGATGGACTTAGCAAAAGCCGTGTCATTGATGATGACCAATCCGGGATCCTCGGCCGATTATCAAGGATGGGATTTAGTTAAAGTACCTGGTGTTTTTAAAGTGGGTATTCCAACCTTAAGTGGTACAGGAGCGGAAGTAAGTCGTACCACAGTATTGACCGGTCCAACACGTAAATTAGGAATGAATTCTGACTTCACGCC
>SHWT01000001.1 GCA_009693715.1 Chitinophagaceae bacterium | reverse complement strand
CAGTACTAATATTAAAGGTAGCAATTTATTAATTATTTCACATAAATAGCCAAAACCTGGTCAAAATTTTACCGGTACAAAAGGATAACTGGTCATACCCCAAAGATTGTCAATCATTCATACATCACTATGGCAAATACCGCAGGTTTCAACTTTTACTTCAACTTGATGGTCACCAATGGGGCCAAGGTCGTATTCGAACGCTTTCAATTCACCCAGTGGTTCAGTAGCAGCATATCCAATTGTTTTATATTCTAATTTTTAGTTGCTCATTAAAAGATATTTTAATTTGTTAAATAATAATTTTATAGTCTAATTGTTGTTGCTAATGTGCTACCTTGACTTATAACGAAAAAGATATATGTCATATTTGGAGCTATTAAAAATTGGGAAGCATGGCCCTTTAAACTGCTCTATGCCCCCATATCCCTTTGTTGGTTATGGTATATCATCAAATCGGGACATGTTTGGTTTTTTACTTCCAGTAATCCCAAATTAACGTTTGGCGGCATGGAAGGGGAACCCAAAAAAGAGATGTATGATCTATTACCTAAAAGTCTATATCCTGCCACCTGCAATGTACTCCCCAGTGAGGATTTTTCTTTATTGCAGGAGCGTTTGGAACAATCTCAAATTACCTATCCTTTCATCGTTAAACCAGAGGTAGGCAGTCAGGGTATTTTATTGAGGAGAATTGATCATGAGGCAGCACTGCGTCAATATCATTCTCAAATGCCCTGGGAATATATTATACAGAATTTGGTTACATATCCAATGGAGGTAAGTGTATTTTATATTCGGCATCCTAATTCAAATCATGGGAAAATTACTGGGTTTTTACATAAGATTCCATTACAGGTGGTGGGTGACGGTCAACAAACCTTATCCTCGCTTATTAAACAACATCCAAAAGGAACGATTAGGGTAGCCGAACTTTTTAATAGGCATAAGGATAATTGGGATATCATATTGCCTGAAGGAGAAAAGTATATTTTGAGCTATGCTGCCAATCACAATAGGGGCGCCAGTTTTATTGACCTAAAAGATCACATTGATGAGCAACTGGTAGTAATATTTAATGAAATTAGTATTAGTATCAATGATTTTTTCTATGGCCGATACGACATAATGTGTTCTAATCTAGCTGATTTTAAAGAGGGTAAAAATTTTACCATTTTAGAATACAATGGATGCGGTGCTGAACCTAATCATTTTTATGATACTGGCTATACCCTAGTGGGGGCATATAAAGAAATTCTTAAGCATTGGAAAGCATTGTACGAAATAAGTAAATACAATCGCCTTCAAGGAATAGCTCCCTGGCCATTTATGAAAGGCAGTCAATTTATGAAATCTGCTCGTGCGCTTATTGTGGAAATGAAAAAAACTGATGAAGCAATGGGGTAGGTTAGATAATTTTAAAATTAGGTAGCATTCTTCATTGAATCTTTTACCTAGTCGCTATCGCCGATTGATTAATGTTTGCAATAGGCTACATTTTTATTGAGATAGCAGCAGTTTTTTATGTAAAGTAAAGAAGGAGAAACTTTATCTTTGTTGCGTGACTAAATACTTACACCTCTTTTTTTTTGGTTTGCTTATCAGTTTCCTTGGCTCTCTGCCTTTAGGGACATTGAATGTGGCTGCTATGCAAATAGGCATTCAGGAAAGTATTCAAAATGCTATTTGGTTTTCACTGGGTTCTCTTCTGATAGAAATGATATATGTTCGTATTTCATTGGTGGCAATGGATTGGGTTCAAAAACAACAACGTCTGATGAAGGCGATGGAATGGGTTACCTTAGTAATTATTGTTGCATTGGCTATAGGCAGTTTTGTAGCTGCTTTCAATTCGGGAGGCGGAGCTAAAAATGTACTATTAAATAACAATTTGCATCCTTTTGTTTTGGGTATGCTGATGTGTGCCATTAATCCAGTTCAGATTCCATTCTGGTTTGGCTGGAGCACCGTCTTGTTTACAAAAAAAATACTGGAGCCTAGGCCATTGTACTATAATATTTATATAGTCGGAATAGGAGTGGGTACTTTGTTGGGCAATTGTGTTTTTATCTTTGGAGGTAAATGGATGGTTCAGCGTATTGCAAACAGTGAGCAGTACCTCAATTGGGTGATTGGAGGGATATTTGCAGTAACTGCATTGATTCAATTGATGATGATCCTCCAAAAAAAAGAGGCCAGGTCATAGTATACTGATGATAGGGCATCAATTTAAAATGGTAAAAATGTAGTATTTTAGGTTTATAAATTTTTGAAAATGAAAAAGCTTCAAGTAGTATTAATTTGTTTCGGTATATTTTTTGCAATATTAACGCAAGCACAAAAAGTTCAATTCAAAAAAGTTGATCAGGATAAAAAAGTAGAAGTTTTTGTAGATAATAAATTTTTTACTGCATTCATATATCCAGATAATATGGAAAAGCAATCGCTTTATCCAATCATAGCTTCTTCAGGTAAAATGATCACCCGTGGATTTCCATTACAGCCGCGACCTTTTGAACGTACAGATCATCCACACCATGTGGGTATGTGGTTTAATTTTGGGGATGTAAATGGGCTTGACTTCTGGAATAATTCATTTGCAATTCCAGCAGCGGAAAAACCGAAGTATGGCAAAATTGCTTTTGATAAAATTATTTCCCTTAATTCCAAATCAGGCAAATTAATAGTAAGTGCCAATTGGATGGATATTAATAAGCATGTACTTTTAAATGAACAAACCTCCTATGTGTTTTCCGGAAAAGGTAATAGTAGAATCATTGAAAGAATTACACAACTCACTGCAAAAAACCAAGTAACATTTACTGAAAATAAAGAAGGCTTACTTGGAATAAGATTAGATAGGGCTTTTGAGGAACCTGCAACAAAACCAGAAGTATTTTTAGATGCAAAAGGGTTTGAAACATTAGTACCTGTTTTAAACAATGAAGGAGTGAATGGGGTTTATCGCAATGCCGAAGGCTTTAAAGGCGGAGATGTTTGGGGTAAACGAAGTAAATGGGTAGCATTGCGAGCAGTGAAGGAGGGGGAGGTGATCACAATTGTGATACTAGATCATCCTAATAATTTAAACTACCCTGCATGGTCACATGCACGTGGTTATGGTTTATTTGCAAGTAATAATATTGGGGGGCGTGCATTTGATAAAAACGCATCTCCGGTAAAGAAAGTATTAGCTGAAGGGGATCAAATTGTATTTAAACATAAAATAATCATTGGTGGCGATTTATCGGATGCGGAAATTAATCAACTAGCCGTTTATTTTAAATAACTGCATTCCTGCTACCCTAATTCCATACTTCATAATAGGGCGCTCTGTTAAATTAGTTTAACTTTGCATTTATGCAAGTATTTACCACGCCTCGAAAAATTATCATCACCTGTCATAAATGGTTAGCTATTTCCTTGAATAAGGAGGTGGTTGCTTTGGGTTTTACGCCTGATCGTGTTTTTCAAACTGGTGTGGAGTTAACAGGTACTGTGCAGGATTGTATTCGACTGAATTTGAATTTAAGATGTGCGAGTCAGGTGATGTATTCATTAAAGTCATTTATTTGTGATGATCCCAATGAGTTACACCAACAATTAGTTTCCATTCCTTGGGAAACAGTGATTGCACCCAATGGTTATTTTTCGGTGACAAGTAATGTATTTCATCCTTCTATATCTACCAATCTATTTGCTAATTTAAGGGTAAAAGATGCAATTGTAGATCATATGCGTGAAGTAGCTAACCAACGACCAAGTACTGGTTCGGAACTATCAGGTGTTGTTGTTTATTTATTTTGGAAAAATGAAGAGGCAGAAATTTTTTTAGATACATCGGGTGAAACATTAGCAAAACATGGCTATCGAAAACTTCCCGGTACAGCACCCATGTTAGAAGCATTAGCTGCGGCGACTATATTATCTACTAAGTGGGATAAAAATGCGCCATTTGTTAATCCCATGTGTGGATCTGGTACATTAGCCATTGAAGCAGCTTTAATTGCAACGAATCGTGTGCCTGGTTTATTAAGAAGTCATTATGCATTTATGCATATTCTTGGTTATGACAAAGCCATGTATGAAATTGAAAATGCAAAACTAAAGGAACAAATTATTAAACTACCTGGACTTAAAATAATTGCTTCTGATATTAGCAAACGCGCAATTGATATTGCCAAAACGAATGCGGAAGTAGCTGGTGTTGCACATTTGATTTATTTTCAGGACTGCGATTTTGAAATCACAAATATTCCTGAAGCGCAAGAAGGGGCCGTGGTGATGTTTAATCCTGAATATGGTGAAAGATTGGGCTATGAAGCAGAATTGGAAGCTACTTATGCAAGAATGGGTGATTTTTTGAAGAATAATTGCAAAGGTTATTTGGGCTATATTTTTACAGGGAATTTAGAGTTAGCAAAAAAAATAAGATTAAAGCCAAGTCGTCGGATTGAATTTTATAATGCTACTATTGATTGCAGGTTATTGGAATATGAAATGTATGCAGGAACAAGAAGGGTTGAAAAAGAAGTACAATAATTTAAAAGTGAATTAAAGGACTATTAATAAATCAAATAAGGACTCATTTCTTTTCCCCAGTGTTTTACACGAACCAATTTTGTGATATGCTGCAGCCATATTTGTAGTGGCTGATCAAATAATTCTTGCGCATTGGGTATGCCCATTAAAAAAGACAAGTGATTTTCGCCATTAGGGTTTGCCTCGGTAGGATAAGGCTGCCATTTAAAATCTTGTGGATGCAAGTCCTTAACAAGTTTTAATAGTAATAAACCAGTCATAACTGATCTGTATTGACTAGGATCAATTATTTTAATTCTCATACCCTTGGTTTCTTGAATTTCACCATTTAACTGTGGTATACTTAAAGGTGTTGATTCAATTTTAATTTCTTCTCTAAGTAAGTTTTGCCAGACCATTGCGATCGCTGGTAAATTAAACCAAGTTGCGCCAATCCATTCAAATGAATGTTTGGTTCCGCGTCCTACGGAAACGTTAGTCGCTTCAAAAAAACATAATCCAGGGTATAACATACATGCTTCAACATTTTGCAGTGCAGGTGATGGCTTTACCCAAGGCAAATGCCAGTCAGTAGCCATTGTATTTCTGTTCCAATTTTCACAATGTATTACTTCCAAATCAGCATGCCAAGCTTGGGTCGCATTAAAGTATTTCCCTAATTCTCCAAATGTGCATTGGTGTTTAATAGGGATGTCAAATCGGCCTAAAAAACTTGCCACTGATTCATGAAGCATTGGGCCTTCGCATAATTCAAAATTGCCACCTAATGGATTGGGGCGATCTAATAAAACTATTTTTAAATTATTTTCAGCTGCAGTTTGAATAAAATAAGTCAAGGACCATAAATAAGTATAAAACCTTGTACCTGCATCAGGTATATCAAATAGGAGTAGATCAATATTTTCCACATCCTGTTTGGTAGGTTTCATCTTTTCGCCATATAAACTAATGATAGGTTTCGTAGTGACATCATCTATACCATCCAACATTTTTGCGCCATCAGCACCTGATGCAGTTATTCCATGTTCTGGTGAAAATAGTTTTACGATATTAAATCCAGCATCGATTAATGCTTTTCTACTTAAAACACCTGTATTTGTTTTTGCTGCATCATTAGTCAATAGTCCAATGCGTTTGGTTTTCCAACTCGGCGCACTTGTAATAATGATATCAATTCCAAATTTGAGTGGCATAGCTAATTACTTTGATTTTTCAAATCCCAGTTTTTCTTTTAATGTTTCAATCACATTAAAAATAATGGGGCATCTATCGTAATGCATATAGGTGGTAAATAATCTTTTATTGAAATCAGGAATATGAAATGCTGGGAATTCTCTACAACCGGCAAATCGATATTCATAAACACTGCAACTATTTTCCACCAAAAAATGACATGGGATAGCATTAATCACCATCCGTTCCGATTCCCCTTTTGATATATAGGCTTCGTCAAAATCCGCCCTTGTTTTACCCAAATGTTCCGAAAGACGATTTGCTTCTTCCTCGTCAATATTGACCATTAAGCTTTTGCAGCAGTTGCCACAACTCGTACAGCTAATTTTAGGGGAAATATCCTCTGATAGGGAAAATACGAGCTTATCTAGCTGATCTCCATCCATTTCCCTTAAATAAGCTTGAAATTGGTCGTTTTCCGAGGCCAGCTCATTTGCCTTGGTTTTGATGTATGCTAGGTCAACAATCGGGTATTTTGGGTCTGTTTTGATGCAATAAAGATAAGCGAATAATCTTTTATCCACATAAAAGTGACAATTGGTGAAAAGTAAAATTGGGGTAACCGCCGTGCTCATTAGATTTGCAGTTAGACATGGGCATTCTGTGCCCCTAAAGCATTGATAATTATGGCAGAATCAAAAATTCCAGTTGAATATAATGAGGATTCCATCCGGTCGTTAGATTGGAAGGAGCATATTCGATTAAGACCTGGTATGTATATCGGAAAATTAGGTGATGGCTCCGCACCTGATGATGGTATTTATGTTTTAATGAAAGAAGTAATCGACAACTGTATTGATGAACATACCATGGGGTATGGTAAACAGGTTGAAATTTCGATACAAGGGAAGCAAGTAACCATTCGAGATTATGGTCGTGGTATTCCGTTGGGAAAAATTGTGGATGTAGTTAGTAAGATAAATACGGGTGCTAAATACGATAGCAAAGCCTTTCAAAAATCGGTGGGTTTGAATGGGGTAGGTACAAAAGCGGTAAATGCATTAAGTGAAGATTTTGAAGTGACGGCCTTTAGAGAGGGTAAACAAAAATCAGCTAGTTTTAAAAAAGGCGTTTTGGTAAATGAAACCAAAGAAACTAAAACAACCGAACCGAATGGAACATTGGTGGTATTTACACCAGATGCATCCATGTTTAAAAACTATCATTATATACATGAGTATATTGATGGTCAATTATGGAACTATTGTTATTTGAATGCGGGATTAAGTATTGTATTCAATGATAAAAAATATGTGAGTAAAAATGGGTTGTTGGATTTATTGGAAAGAAAAACAAACCCAGACGAATTGCGCTATCCCATTATTCATTTAAAAGGTGAGGATATTGAAGTGGCCATATCGCATAACAATGATTATGGAGAGGATATATTTTCATTTGTCAATGGGCAGTATACCACCCAGGGAGGAACACATCAGCAAGCATTTAGGGAAGCTTATGTAAAAGTGATTCGTGATTATTATAAAAAGGATTATGAAGCTTCAGATATTAGAACCAGTATTGTAGCTGCAGTTTCAGTTCGTGTACAAGAACCTGTTTTTGAAAGTCAAACTAAAACCAAGTTGGGTTCGCAAAATGTATCGGATGGTGGCCCAAGTATGAAAAATTTTATCACTGAATTTTTAACCAAAGAATTAGATAATTTTTTACATCGTAACACAGCAACTGCGGATGCTTTAAAAAAACGTATTGAACAAAATGAACATGAGCGTAAGGAATTAGCTGGAATAAAGAAATTAGCCAATGAGCGTGCAAAAAAAGCGAATCTGCATAATAAAAAATTAAGAGATTGTCGTGTTCATTTGAATGATGATTTGCCGTTAAAAAATAAAGAAATGTTTATTTCTTTACAACAAGGAAGTACCTTATTTATTACAGAAGGGGATTCCGCTAGTGGTAGTATTACCAAATCACGTAATGTGGATACGCAGGCCGTCTTTAGTTTAAGGGGTAAGCCTCTAAATGCATTTGGTTTAACAAAGAAAGTGGTATACGAGAATGAGGAATTTAATTTACTACAACATGCATTAAATATTGAAGAAGGGTTGGAAGGCTTGCGTTACAATCAAATTGTCATTGCTACCGATGCCGATGTGGATGGGATGCATATTCGCTTGTTAATACTTACCTTCTTTTTGCAATTTTTTCCAGACCTCGTTAAAAAAGGGCATGTTTTTGTTTTAGAAACGCCATTATTCCGTGTGCGCAATAAGCAAAAAACAATTTATTGCTATGATGAAAATGAAAAACAAGCTGCTATAAAAGAACTTGGATCAAAACCTGAAATTACCAGGTTTAAAGGGTTGGGTGAGATTAGTCCAGATGAGTTTGGGAAGTTCATCAATGCAGACATCAAATTGGATCCAGTGATTTTAGAACAAGGGGATCATATTCAGCATTTGCTAGAATATTACATGGGAAAAAATACACAGGAAAGACAAGAGTTTATTATTGAAAATTTACGGGCCGATTTAGATATCATCGAAACCAACTAAACCATTTTGAGTTAATAGCATGTTTGAGTTCCATAAAAATAGAAAACAATACTTTGAAATGCAGGTGAATAACGCTGCGCAATTTGTTATTCCATTTATTGAACAAAAAATAAATATTACACCAGGCATGCAGGTGCTTGAAATTGGATGTGGGGAAGGAGGTGTACTTAAGGCGTTTATCAATAAAGGTTGTTTGGGTGTTGGGGTTGAATTAGATGAATCAAGATTAGTGAATGCGCGTGCGTGGTTAAAAGAAGATATAGCTGCCAATAAAATTCAATTTATTTCAAAGGATATCTATCAAGTGAATCCAACAGTTGAATTTCCTTCTTTGTTTGATATTATTGTTTTAAAAGATGTCATTGAGCACATTCATGATCAAAAAAAATTGATGGGGTGGATGCAGCAATTTTTAAAACCAGGCGGTGCAATATATTTTGGATTCCCCCCTTGGCAAATGCCATTTGGAGGACACCAGCAATTATGTACCAATGCCTTTTTAAGCAAGTTGCCTTATTACCATTTGTTGCCCACTTTTTTATACAAGTGGCTATTGTCAATAGCGAAACAACCAGTGGCAGATTTATTGGAAATAAAAGAAACCGGAATATCTATTGAAAAGTTTGAAAAATTCGCGCACCAAACAAATTATACAATTTTACATAACATACATTATTTAATTAATCCGATTTACGAGTACAAATTTAATTTAAAACCAAAAATTCAGTTTGACTTTATTAAAGCAATCCCATGGGTCAGGAATTTTTTTACCACCTGTGTCTATTATTTGATAACGCCCAATACACACTAATATATTATGATACATTTAGTTTTTGAAACAGCAAATATGGCCATTTTGCAATCAGTTATTGAAATGGATGAATCCCTTGCAGGGAAGGTAATTGAAATAAAAGATGATTATGCGGTAGGCCCCATTGCAGATATTTACGAAACAGAAGGCTATCAAACAAGACGTGATTGGTGGATGGAGTTACTAAAATATTCTCCCTACGAGGAACAAATTGATATTGTTGATGATAAATTAGTGCTGCATCAACTTATCCAGGATTTACAGGAAGATGAAAACGAACAAGTATGGATTTGGATGGGACAAAACGTACATGATGTATGTGGCTATTATTGGTTAATGAGTCAATTAAAAGAGCTGCAAGGAAAGGTGCAGGTTTTGTATTTGAATAATCTACCTTTTTTAAATGAAAAAGGGCAATTGTTTTATCCAACTAATTTAAGTCAGATTCAACCAAGTGAGTTTTTGAAAGCTAAAAAATTAGCAAGACCGATTACTTTAAGTGAGTTTGAATTAGATCCGGATGAGTGGAAAAAATTATGCATCGATAATGGCTATGTGCGTTTTTTAGAAGGGGGTAAAAAGTTGGCGAGTATGGACATCAGTTATTATGATATAGAAATTTTATCCCTACTCACTAAAAATGCACAAAAACTACCAAGTGCTATAGCACATATTTTAAATAAAATGAAAATTAAAACAGGCGATGTTTTTATAGTATCAAGATTAAAGGCATTGTCGGAATTGGGTAAATTAACATTTACGGGTAATTGGGAAAAAGGGTGGAAGGATATCGTGGTACAAATGCCAGGAGGAAGTTCAGTGCTAGTGGAGGAATAAGTCGGCGGCGAAGTATCTGTAAATAGAAGTAATAAAAAAAAGGTAAAATTAACCTGGTATAAATGAAAATAGAAATAACTAAAATTGATTTGAAGGCAGTTGATGAGCGCGGTGCTTTGCATTATTTTAGTACGGATAGATCAGGTGAGTTTTTGTTGGTGTATCGCAACAAAGGTGCTGTTAGTGGACAACATTATCATAAAGGGAGTTCTGCAAATAAAAACCCGGAAGATATGTTATTGGTTCAGGGTTCACTTATGTTGAAGTGGAAGGAAATGGAGGGGTTTGAAAATGACGAAGTTGAAAATGTAGTATTAGAAAGTGGAGAAGTGGAAGTAGTTGCGCCTGCGCGTGTGTTAATTCCTGCTGGAATTTGGCATCAAACAACTGCGCAAACGGATATTGTATTTATTGAACTAAATAGTTTAGCGGATGGTAGTGAAGATACTTACCGTCTCTAAAATTAAATCATATGGCAAAAGAGAAAAATTTAAGTAGGGTTACAGAAAACGAATCAGGTGTTCAAGGTCAATACAAAAATTGGTTTTTGGAATATGCTTCCTATGTTATTTTAGAACGTGCTGTCCCTGCGATCGAAGACGGATTAAAACCTGTACAACGACGCATTTTACATGCAATGAAGGAAATGGATGATGGTCGTTTTAACAAGGTTGCAAACATCATTGGTCAAAGTATGCAATACCATCCACATGGCGATGCTAGTATAGGGGATGCACTTGTAAATTTGGGTCAAAAGGATTTATTAATTGATACCCAAGGAAACTGGGGTGATGTGCGCACAGGTGATGATGCGGCAGCAGCAAGATATATTGAAGCAAGATTGAGCAAGTTTGCATTAGATGTTGCATTTAATCCAAAAACTACTTCTTGGACTTTGAGTTACGATGGACGTAAACAAGAGCCGATTACTTTACCTATGAAATTCCCATTGTTATTAGCACAGGGTGCTGATGGTATTGCCGTAGGCTTATCTACTAAAATATTGCCGCATAATTTTTGTGAAATTATAGAAGCTTCTATTAAGCATCTACGTGGCAAAAAATTTGAATTGTTACCCGATTTCCAAACCAAGGGTAAAATGGATGCGGCTAATTATAATGACGGAAAACGTGGTGGGAAAATTAGGGTGCGTGCGACCATTGAAGAATTAGATAAAAAAACTTTACTCATAAAAGATGTTCCTTATAGTGTCACTACGACTCAGTTAATGGAGAGTATTACGAAGGCCAATGACCAAGGAAAAATAAAGATTAAAAAAGTAATTGATGTTACTGCCGCTGATGTTGAAATTCAAATTGATTTGGCAACCGGAATTTCTCCCGATATTACCATTGACGCCTTATACGCTTTTACTGATTGTGAAATTAGTATTTCGCCCAATGTTTGTGTAATTGTAAATAATCGACCACAATTTATTGGTGCTTCAGATTTACTTAGGCATTCCGTAGATCATACCAAAGGTTTATTACAATCGGAATTACAAATATTATTAAAGGAGTTAGAGGATAAATGGCATTTCACTAGTTTAGAGAAAATATTTTTTGAAGAAAAGATATACAAAGAATTAGAGAAAAAACATATGACCTGGGATAAGGTCATTGATGCGATTGATGATGCGTTTACACCATTCAAAAAGAAATTTAAAAAACCAATTGAACGTACTGATTTATTGAAACTAACGGACAAGCCCGTTCGACGAATTTATAAATTAGATATCGATGATTTAATTGCGCAAATTAAAGGTATAGAGGAGGAAATTAAAGAAGTAAAAAACAATCTGGCTAATTTGACCGATTATGCGGTGAATTATTATGAGGGGTTATTGAAAAAATATGGCAAGGGTAAGGAGCGTAAAACAGAAATTAAAGAATTTGATACCATTCAAGTGAAGCATGTTGCCATTGCGAATATCAAATTATATATCAATCGTGCGGAAGGTTTTGTGGGAACCAGCTTGAAAAAAGATGAGTTCCTATGTGACTGTACCGACTATGATGATATTATTGCTTTTGCCAAGTCTGGCATTATGAAAGTGGTTAAAGTATCTGATAAAGTATTTATAGGTAAGGATATCTTACATGCTGCAGTTTTCCAGAAAAACGATGAGCGAACTACCTACAATATGATGTATGTGGATGGCGCTAATGGAATTAGTTATGCCAAAAGATTTAATGTAACAGGTATTACTAGAGATAAAGAATATCCATTGACAAAATCAGCAGATAAGTCAAGGGTTCATTATTTATCAGTGAATGCAAATGGAGAAGCAGAATCAGTAAAAATTATATTGAGCCCTAATTGTACAGCACGTATTAAAGAACTTGAATTTTATTTTGACGAGTTGGAAGTGAAGGGCCGAAGTAGTGTAGGAAATCAAATTACCAAATATGCTATCAAGTCAGTAAAGTTGAAGGAAGCAGGTAAAAGCACGCTTTTGGGTCGCAAATTATGGTTTGATGATAAGTTTGGACGATTTAATACGGAGGAAAAGGGTATTTATTTAGGTACCTTTGAGGACGAAAAGGTTTTGGTGGTCACCAGTGATGGAAGTTATGAAGTAACGGATACAGAGCCAACCCAACGTTTTGATCCAGAAAAAGTAGTGTTCATTGAAAAGTTTAATCCTGAAAAAATTATTACTGCAGTCTATCTTGACAAAGAAAAATTACAGTTTAATATCAAAAGGTTTAAAATCGAAACTACTACTTTAAAAACACCATTTACTTTTATCAAGGAAGGTAATGGTAATTATTTGGAAACTATCACCACTGCAGATGATCCAATATTAGTGGTGCATACTGGCAGAGGTGCTCAAGTTAGAAAAGCCAAATTTAAAGTGAGTAAAATGGTGGACATTATGGGATGGAAAGCCATTGGAACGAAATTGGTTGATTTTACGAAGTCGGTGGAAATGGAATGGGAGAAAAAAGCGGGTAGTAAATCAGAGGACCAACAACCAGAATTATTTTAATATTATAAATATAAACTTATGTCAGCTGTTAATGTAGGTCAATTTAATCTCCTACGCGTGGACCGAAAGGTTGACTTTGGATTTTATATGGATGATGGTGAAGAAGGTATCTTACTTCCCAAAAGATTTGTACCCTCAGGTTTGCAAATTGGAGATACGATTAGTGTTTTCATTTACCATGATTCTGATAATCGTTTAGTGGCCACAACCCAAGAACCTTTTGCAGTAGTAGGTGAAATTGCTGCTTTAAAAGTAGTGGATGTGACAAAACAAGGGGTGTTTATGGATTGGGGATTGATGAAGGATTTATTTGTTCCTGTTTCCCAACAACTTTCTAGCATGCGCTTGGGTGGAAAGTATTTAGTTAAATTATATATTGACAAACAAACAGGTCGTGTTGCTGCTACTGAAAAAATTGACAACCAATTAAGCAATGATAACTTAACTGTTAAAGAAGGAGAAAAAGTGAGTGTGCAAGTGTACCGCGAATCAGATTTGGGATATGTGGTGATTGTGAATCAAGTACACCAAGGCTTGGTATATAAAAATGAAGTTTTCACGCACCTGCATATTGGACAATTTATTCAAGAAGCATTTGTAAAAAAGATTAGAGAAGGTAATAAGTTGGATATCGGTATTGGAAAGCAGGGTGTTGAAAAATTAGATGATGATAATTCAACAATTGTAAGATTGCTAAAATCGCATGGCAATTTTTTACCTTATCATGACAAATCAAACCCCGATGAAATTTATGCTTTTTTTGGAATGAGTAAAAAGGCATTTAAAATGAATGTGGGCATTTTGTACAAAAGCAAAAGAATCACTATTGAAGCGGAAGGGATCCGATTGTTGCCGGAAGTGGAAGTAGCACCTGATGCAACAGTGGTAGATGAAATCGCAGAATAGATTTTAATTTTCTTATAAATTCTTTCAAGCATGCACAACGAAGTTTATATCATTTCGGCAGTGAGAACACCCATTGGATCCTTTGGTGGTAACCTAAGTAGTTTAAGCGCTACTGAATTAGGCGCTATTGCTATAAAAGGAGCTTTAGAAAAATCAGGGGTACCTCCGGAAATGATTGATGAAGTGATCATGGGTTCTGTGATACAAGCTGGGCTAGGTCAAGCGCCTGCGCGACAAGCTGCTATTAAAGCGGGACTTCCTAATAAAGTAATTTGTACTACCATTAATAAAGTTTGTGCGAGTGGCATGAAATCCCTGGCTATTGCTGCTCAAAATATTATATTAGGTGATGCGGATATCATTATTGCTGGTGGTATGGAAAGTATGAGTAATGTGCCATTTTATAATATGCATCAAAGATGGGGAAACAAATATGGAGATGTTAGTTTGTTGGATGGATTAGCAAAAGATGGTTTAACCGATGTGTATGATAATATAGCCATGGGTAATTTTGCGGATAGTTGCGCGAAGGATAATCATATATCAAGACAGGAACAAGATAATTTTGCAATGCAGAGTTATAAAAAATCACAAGCGGCAACGGAGCAAGGATTTTTCAGGCAGGAAATTATACCAGTAATCATACCACAAAAAAAAGGGGACCCTGTTATTATAGATAAAGACGAAGAACCCTATAAAGTAAATTTTGATAAAATTGCGAATTTGAATCCTGCATTTAGTAAGGATGGAACAGTGACCGCTGCGAATGCGTCCACCATGAATGATGGAGCAGCTGCATTGGTGTTGATGAGCAAAAAGAAAGCAAATGAATTGGGATTAAAACCCATCGCAATCATTAAAGGGTTTGCGGATGCAGCACAAGATCCTCGATTGTTTACGACCAGTCCTGCCTTGGCTTTACCAAAAGCATTAGCGAAAGCAGGTATTGAAAAAGAGGCTATTTCTTATTTTGAATTTAATGAAGCTTTTTCAGTGGTGGGGTTGGTAAATACTTCCTTATTAAAATTAGATCCAACTAAAGTGAATGTTAATGGAGGTGCAGTATCCTTAGGTCATCCTTTGGGATGCAGTGGTGCACGAATTTTAGTTACCCTTATTCATATTTTACAAAATAATAAAGCGCAATATGGTGCTGCTGCAATTTGTAACGGTGGAGGTGGTGCTAGTGCAATGGTCATTGAAAGTTGCTAGCTATTTACTAAAGAATTGTAAGTATGATATTAGTAGATTGCTAGTGTGATATATACTTAGTACTAGTGCGTCGCTTGTTCCACAATTTCTTCCATTTGAATTCCGCCATGGCTTTCATCATAAGTACATTCGCCATTCTTGATTAATAAAATCTGTGGCGATTCGTGGTAAACACTAAATTTTTCAGCAATAGCATTTGATATTGCACGGTAGTTCAGTAAATCTAAATAGTAAAATTGGATGGTGTTGGGAGCTTCGGATCTTTCCAATCTTGCCAAGGACATTTTGCTTATGCTGCAAGTGGTGCTATGTTTGAGTATGACTTGTGGTGTTGTGAAGGATAGGTCTTTTATAGTTTCAAGCTGATTTTGGTCGGTTAATGGGATCCAGTTCATGATAAATATGAGTTTTGCAGCACAAATTTACTTAATTTCCTTCAGTTATATTAGTGCATTTTTACGCCTAATTACACCATTAGTTTATTTAACTTTGAGGGATAATATAAAATATGAATTTACAATTAACCAAACCCATTGTTTTTATTGATCTTGAAACCACCGGTATCAATGTGAGCCTTGATAGAATAGTAGAAATAGCCCTGGTAAAAATAATGCCTGATGGTACAAAGCAAGTAAAACGAAAACTGGTTAATCCTGAAATGCCCATACCTGCTCAGGTGACGGCCATTCATGGTATTTCAGATGAAATGGTAAAGGATGCACCAAGTTTTAAGCAAATTGCGAATGAAATCAAACAATTCATTGAGGGTGCTGATTTGGGTGGCTATAATAGTAATCGTTTTGACATACCCATGTTAAATGAGGAGTTTTTAAGATCCGGTATTTCTGCCGATATGGAAAGCAGGCAATTATTAGATGTCCAAAAGGTTTTCCATAAAATGGAGCAACGTACTTTAACAGCTGCCTATAAGTTTTATTGTAATAAGAATTTGGAGGATGCGCATTCGGCCGAAGCCGATGCCATGGCAACCTGGGAAGTGCTTGAAGCACAGGTAGAAAAGTATGCTAATATTGGAAATACCGTAGAAAGTATTGTTAAATTCACTGGGGAGGACCAAATTGTGGATTTCGCAGGTCGATTTATTATGGAAAATGGGGTAGAAATATTTAATTTCGGTAAGCATAAAGGTAAATCAGTAGTTCAGGTACTCAAGGATGAACCACAATATTATGATTGGATGATGAAGGGTGATTTTGCTTTACATACCAAACAAAAATTAACTGAGATACTCAACCGCAGTATTTTAAAAAAAATAATTACTTAAAAAGAGCTTACCCCCGATTTGAAAAAATTAGTCATCATACCTACTTATAATGAAATGGAGAACATTGCTTCCATCATTGAAATAGTTGTTGGATTTGCAGCTGAATATGATGTATTGGTGGTAGATGATGGTTCTCCAGATGGGACCGCTGAAATAGTAGAAGGATTAATACCAAAACATTTTGGCCGAATTTTTATTGAAAAAAGAGCGTATAAATTAGGGTTAGGAACGGCTTATATTCATGGTTTTTTATGGGCTTTGAAAAAAAACTATGATTTGATTTTTGAAATGGATGCCGACTTTTCGCATAGTCCTTATGATTTAGATCGATTAGCCGAAGCTTGTATGAATGGAGCTGATGTTGCTATAGGAAGCAGGTATGTGAAAGGTGGAAGTACCGAAAACTGGCCACTAGACCGTCAAATTTATTCCATTGGAGGATCGGCTTACACTAGGTTGATTACTGGTATACCAGTGAAGGATCCAACTGCTGGTTTTGTTTGCTATAAGCGTAAAGTTTTAGATTCAATTAATCTGAGCACTATCAATTTTATAGGCTACGCATTTCAAATTGAAATGAAATTTGCAGCTTGGAAATTAGGATTTATCATCAAGGAAGTGCCCATCAAATTTATAGATCGAAAAATTGGAGCAAGTAAAATGACCAAGGGGATTATTAAAGAAGCAATATTGGGCGTATTGAACATGCAATGGCAATCTAACACAGGTAAATTCATTAAAATAATAAAGCGAATTCGTGTCAACTTTTAAAAAGGCTTTACTTCAATTACATGTTTTCGTTTTTTTGGCAGGTTTAACAGGGCCTTTGGGATTCTTAATTCAGTTAAATGGCCTGATGTTGGTTTTTTATAGAATGTTGCTTGCTTCTCTTATTTTACTTTTTATTTATTTCTTTACGCAGCAGAAGCATCATTATAATTTTGCAACAAAATTTAAATTAATAGGTATTGGTGCGATCATTGCCCTTCATTGGGTTTGTTTTTATGGGAGTATTAAATTAGCCAATGTATCTATTGCCCTTGTTTGTTTTTCAAGTACAAGTATGTTTACCTCCCTCATTGAACCAATAGCCACTAAATTAAAAATGAAGTGGCGTGATTTATTCATTGGGGCGCTCAGCTTTGTTGGTATACTTTTAATATTTCACTTTGACACCAAATTCAGAACTGGAATAATTGTTGGGTTATTGTCTGCACTGTTAGCGTCTATTTTTTCAGTCATCAATAAAGGAGTCACCAATAAAGTGGATACGTTTAGTATACAATTTTATGAAATGATGGGAGGGGTGTTTTTTTTAAGCTTAATTATATTGGGATCAGTTGGATTAAACCAAAATCAATTTATTTTACCCCGTTGGAACGATTGGATTTGGTTAGTTTTTTTAGCAATCGCTTGTACAGTATGGGCGAATCATTTAATGTTATCCTCCTTGAAACATATTACTGCCTTTACTTTAAATGTCACTTTAAATTTAGAGCCTGTTTATGGGATCATTCTTGCTTTTGTTTTGTTTAAGGAGCAAAAGCAATTAGGTGGCAGCTTTTATATCGGCCTTAGCTTAATCGCCTTATCTGTGCTTATTCAAATGTTACGAATAGTAAAACAGCATAAATTAGCAACCAAAGTTTAAATTTCATATAGCACCTGCAGTTTTAGTAATATAAAGGGCATCATGAATAATATCTTACATTTCATAATATGACTCATCTGGGTTTAAATTTATTAAATAAATTTTTCAAAATGTTGACGTATCTTAGAAATTCAATTAAATAATATGAAGCAATTTTTTACCGTTTTATCTATATGTATTTCGATTTTTTCTTTTTCCCAAAAAATAGCATTGGATCATTCTGTATATGATCAATGGGAATCCATCCGCGAATCAATATGGCAACCGCAAGGAAAGTTTATTTGCTATAGCATTAACCCACAGGAAGGGGATGCGGTTTTAATAGTAAAAAATATAGCATCCAAAGCTGAAATAATCATTTCGAGAGGAGCACAACCTATTTTTACGGAGGATGGGAATTATTTAATTGCAAAAATAAAACCCAGTTTCAACGAAACGAGGAAGGCTAAAATTGATAAAAAAAAGCCAGATGAAATGCCCAAAGACAGTTTGGTTATTTTAACATTGGCCACAGGAAAAATAAATAAAATTCCAGCGGTAAAAAGTTTTCAAGTGCCTGAATTCGGCAATGGGTCAATTGCCTACATGAAGGATTCAAAGGGTGATTTTAACAAGGAAGGAGCGCAGCTTTATTTTAGAGATTTAAGTTCAGGACTAGAAAGAGTATTTAATAATATCTCCCAATATTTAATTCATCCAAAAGGGGAAGGGGTTATGATGTATCAAGTTAGAACCAAACAAAAGGAAGCAAAAATATTTTTGAGTTCGATTGCTGACACAAATACCATCACTTTAAACAGTCATTTTTATACTGCAACTAATTTCACTTGGGATGAACAAGGGAAGCAGTTGGCCTATTTAGTTGAGCGAGACAGCGCTGACAAAGCATTGCAAAAAAACTACACACTTGCTTATTATAACCATGGATTGGATTCGGCTCATTTTGTTATAAACCGAAATCATGATCAAATTCCAAAACAATATACCATTGGAGGCGATCGTAAAATTTCATTTAGTAAATCTGGTTCGGTACTTTCCTTAGGTGTTCAGCCCATATTTCCAATCAAAGACACTTCACTACCTGAATTTGACCGCGTAAGTGTTGATGTATGGCATTATGCAGATCCTACTTTACAAACAGTGCAATTAAAATTTTTAGATGCTACACTTAAAAGTACCGAAACTGTTTTGTATCGTCCAGCTGATAATTCAGTCACTTATCTTGGAAAAATAAAAGACCGTGATTTATTAAAAACAAACGAAGGTGATGGACGCTATACCTATGCTTTAATTGATTCTAATTATGCTATAGCATCTCAATGGCAAGGATTTTCGCAAAGGGATTTGTATGTCATAGATAATAACACTGCGAAAAATAGCCTAGTTCAAAAAAATATCAAAATAAGTCAGCTGGCGCCTTCCTATGATGGGCAGCGTTTGGTTTATTATGTGGAGGATCAAAAAAAATATAAATCTTATGATGTTGCATCGGGGGTTTCAAAAAACATTTTAACAGATATTTCAGTGGCATTGTATGATGAAGAAAACGATGTGCCTGATGATCCTAATGCCTATGGTATTGCAAAGTGGATGAAGGACGATAAGTATTTTTTAGTGTATGATAGATATGATATTTGGCTAGCAGATGCGGAGGGTAAATCGCCTTCCATTAAATTAACCAACGGTCGTCAAAATAAAATAAGTTATCGTTTTGTGGAAACAGACAATGATCGCCGATTTTTAAATGCAGATGCGGTTATTTTATTGAAAACATTTAATGAGGTGGACAAATCAGAAGGATTGGTTTCCTTGTCTTTAGGCACAAGAAAGCTATTTGCAATAAATCAGTTGCCAATGCATTTGACTACTATCGTAGCAGCAAAAAAGTCGAATGATTTATTGGTGATGCAAGAGGATGAAAAACAATCACCCAATTTATACCATTATAGTTTTGATACACTGAAGCAAAATCCAATGGCACTTACACAAATAAATCCGCAACAAAATAATTACAATTGGATGACTTCGCAGTTGGTCAAATGGAAATCCTATACCGGCAAAACAGCGGAAGGTGTTCTGTATTTGCCAGAAAATTTTGATGCAAAAAAGAAGTATCCAATGATTGTTTATTTTTACGAACGTAGCAATCAAACTTTACACAATTACTTACCACCAGCACCAACGCCTTCCCGTTTAAATATTCCATTTTTTGCGAGTAGGGGTTATGTGGTTTTTGTACCAGACATTTGGTATACCAAAGGCTATCCAGGACAAGGCGCCTATGATTATATTTTAAGTGGCGCCAGAGCCATGGTGCAAAAAGGATTTGTGGATAGTACAAAAATTGGTTTACAAGGACAGAGTTGGGGTGGCTATCAAATTGCTTATTTAATTACTAAAACCAAATTGTTTGCAGCTGCATGGGCAGGTGCGCCGGTGGTTAATATGACCAGTGCTTATGGAGGTATACGTTGGGGATCTGGTTTAAATAGACAATTCCAATATGAAAAAACACAAAGTAGAATAGGGGCAAGTTTATGGGAGCGCCCAGATTTATATATTAAAAACTCACCCTTATTTGATTTGCCAAAAGTGACTACACCATTGGTGATTATGAGTAATGATGCTGATGATGCGGTGCCTTGGTATCAAGGTATTGAAATGTTCACTGCAATGCGAAGACTAGATAAAAAAGTATGGCTTTTGGTGTATAATAATGAAGCACATAATTTAGTAGAAAGAAAAAATAGGAAGGACATTCAAATTAGAGAACAGCAATTTTTTGATGCCTTTTTAAAGGGTGCGCCAATGCCAACATGGTTGCATTCAGGAGTGCCTGCGATGATGAAAGGTCGAACACTAGGGCTGAATTAAAGCAGTATTTACAAATATTGGAACCATTGACGATTTGGATCCCATGCTTCAAATGCTTTTGCAACAGCGGATAAAAATTGAGAGCCAATGGCGCCATCCACAATGCGATGATCATAGCTCATGGATAAATACATCATGTGCCTAACTAAAATAGCATCACCAGAAGGCGTCTCAATAACAACGGGACGCTTTTTAATTGCACCTAATGCGATTATGGCAACTTGTGGTTGATTTATTAATGGGGTTCCCATAATGCTACCAAAACTGCCCACATTGGTCACCGTAAAAGTGCCATCTTGCGTATCAGCGGGTTTAAGTTGATTCAACCTTGCATTATTAGCTAAGGTGTTTACCGCTTTGCTTAGCCCAACTATACTTAATTGATTGGCACCTTTAATTACAGGTACAATTAAATTGCCTGAAGGTAGGGCAGTCGCCATACCAATATTGATGTCTTTCTTTAATATAATTTGATCCCCAGTTAAGCTGCTATTAATGATGGGGAATTTTTCCATCACACTCGCTATACATTCTATAAACATAGGGGTAAAAGTTAATTTAACACCCTCCCTTTTTTCAAATAATTGTTTTACTTTTTCCCTCCAAACCACCATATTTGTGACATCGGCTTCCACAAACGAGGTTACATGGGCGCTCGTATGAGCGCTATCAATCATATGCTTTGCAATTACCTTGCGCATACGATCCATTTCAATAATTTCAGTATGGCCAGTAATGATTACATCTTCAGGTTGTGCTAGTTTGCCAGTTACCGCTGTTGTTTGTAAATGGTCATCCTGAATGATGTTTTCAAAATTAGCACCTGTGTAATTGTTGCTTCCAGTAGCTTTATTATAAAAATCAGTAAATGGTTGATTTACAACATTTTGAATATTGTTATTTGAAGTTTTTTTATTAGCAATGTAATTTAAAATATCCTTTTTTGAAACACGGCCTTGATTGCCGGTACCTTTTATTTGCTGCAATTCTTGCATAGGGATGCCCTCATTTTGTGCAATATTCATGACCAATGGGGAATAAAACTTACCCTCTTGTATGCTTTGGTTATCGTTCGTTATTGTTGTTGGCGTAGGGGTAAATGGTACTTCAAGTAGGGTATCATTTGAGGTAGGCGCCTTATCATCTGTAGTTACTTTATCCGTTGTTGCTGTTTCAATTATTGGGATTGTTACCGGAACAGCAAGATCAAAATTGGTGCTTGCTCCAATTTTTTCATCACATTCAATTCGAGCTATAACCGTTCCAATGGGAACCACTGCATTGGGTTCGTATAATATTTCTATAAGTTTCCCTGCTACCGTCGAAGGTATTTCGCTATCTACTTTATCAGTAGCAATATCCAATAAAGTTTCGTCCAACTGAATAATATCACCAACGCTTTTGTGCCATTTTAAAATGGTCGCTTCCATGATACTTTCACCCAGCTTAGGCAAAACCAAATCAACTATTGGCATAAGGGTAAATTTTAGTAAAAATAAGACTAAATTTTATTGATTATTAACAACCTAAGTAAATTTATAGCCTGAGTAGCTGTAATTTCGATATTCCTTTGCCTGTCAAATCTTAAGTATAATACCTTCGAAAATACCCTTTCCTTATCTGCTACACCAATCCAAACCATACCCAGTGGCTTTTCGTCCGTTTTTCCTGTTGGCCCCATAATACCACTTACCGACACTGCGTAATCGGTATTCATCTTTTCCCTAACAGCTTTTGCCATTTGTTCAACCGCTTCCTTACTTACGGCACCTACGGTTTGTAAAATATTGGTGGGGACGTCTAAAAACTCAGTTTTTATTCTGTTATCATAACTAATAATTCCGCCTGTATAAAATTGAGAGGATCCTGCGTGCTTGGATAACAAATGACCAATAAATCCTCCGGTGCAACTTTCAGCAGTTGACACAGTTTTTCCACTTGATTTTAGTAGTTTTCCAACCACTATTTCCATGGTTTCATCCAAATCGGTTACTAAAAATTCAGCTACTGCTATTTTTAATAATTCGAATTGTTGGTCAAGTAATGTATTTAATTGTTTGCTGTCATTGTCTTGTCCGGTTAATCTTAATCGGACCATACCAAAATTGGGTAGATAGGCTAATTTAAGTGTTGCTGGTAAATTATTTTCAAAATCTAAAATTATTTCAGCAAGGAATGATTCTCCAATACCTTCAGTTAGCAAGGTTCTATGGCCAACATGGCTTGAAATAATTTTACTTTGTAAATAGGGGATTACTTTATTTTCTGTCAACCATTTCATTTCATGGGGTACGCCCGGAAGTGAAAAAATAAAAGCACCATTTTTTTTGAATAACATACCAGGTGCTGTTCCCGTTTCGTTGAATAACACTTCGCAAGAATCAGGCACTTCTGCTTGTTTGCGATTGCGATCAATCATAGGACGCTTATGAATCTGTTCAAAAATATAAGTAATATGATCAAGCGTAGGTTGATGCACTACTATGGTACCCCCAAAATATTCAGTTAAAAATGGTTTGGTGATGTCGTCTGAAGTAGGGCCCAAACCTCCTGTAAGAATAATGATATTATTTTCCTTAAGGGCATTATCTAGTGCATTTGATATCGCTAATTTGTCATCTCCTACAGCTATTCTATTGGTGACCGTGACGCCAATAGCATTTAAGGATTGCGCTATAAATGCACTATTTGTGTCAATGACTTGCCCAATTAAAAGCTCGTCTCCGATGGTGATAATAGCGGCTTTATTTTGATCCATTCGTCAGGGTTAAATTAGAATGCAAAGTAAATCAAAAATAGGCGCTTTAACTAAAATAGGAACTTAGTTTTTCAGCTAAGTAAGGGGGCATGGAAGCTCTATTACCAAGGTTTTTATCCATAAAATATAGTTTTACGGTACCAATGGTCAGCAGTTTTCCTTCCTCGTTATGAATTTCTTGGTGAAAAGTGATTCGGTGGTCAATAGGAAATTCTCTTAATTGGGTGGTAATAGTCAATAAATCATCATATCTAGCGGGCCTTAAATATTTAACATTTAGTTCAACCACTGGAAGCATGATCCCCAAATCCTCAATCACCTTGTAGCTAATGCCTAAAGCCCTTAAGCTTTCAACACGACCTACCTCAAAATATTGGGCATAATTGCCATAATATACCACATTCATGGGGTCTGCATCCGCATATCTTACCCTTATTTGATTTTTAAATTCGTACATAATTTTATAATTGTTGACAAATTTACGAATAGAATCTGTTTTTCCACAATAACCTCATTTAACACATCGTTTTAATAGGGTAGTGTAATTTTACTAGGTTACTAATAAAACGAATCCATGGCGCCATTTTATCGATTTTTATTGATTGGTTTTTTTTCAATATTTCTCCAATTTTCTGGGAGAGCACAGTCTGCATCTAGCATAGACAAATCCACCACTTATTTCAACAAAGGATTGCAATCGCTTACGCTTGGAGATAGCTTAACTGCTTTTCAACAATTTGAACAAGCGTATGGGTTTTCAAACAATGATGATCAAGTTACTTATTACTATTTAATGTTGTCATTACATCTTGAAAAACTTTTTGCTGAGCAATTAGCAATCAAATGGATCAAGCAAACTAATAATGTCATTTACCAATCAAGGTTACAATATTTTTTAGGAGAATATTATTACCAAGTTAAAGAAACAGATAAAGCAATTATTGCCTATATGAAAGTTCCGATCCAAGATTTAAATAATGATGAAATTGTCAAAATGAAATTTCATCTTGGGTATTTGTATTTTAAATTAGGTGATTGGGAAAAAGCAAATAATTTATTAAATAGTTTACGACAAATTAAAACAGGCTTGTATTATACGGACGCAAATTACTATGCAGGCTTTTTAGCACTAAAAAACAAAGACTATAATTTGGCTTTGTCCTGTTTTGAAATTGCTGCTAATAATAGTGACTATGCCAATGTTGTTCCTTTTTATATTGGGCAGTTATATTATTTTATAGGGGATGTTAATAAGGCAATACAATATTGTACCACAGTATTACAATCGAAAGATCAATATTATGATGCGCAAATAAGACAATTATTAGGGCATTTGTGGTTTGACAAAAATGAGTATGAAAAGGCCTTGCCTTATTTAGCAACTTATGTTTCAAAACAAGAAAAAGTACAATCACAGGATTTGTATCAATTGTCCTTTTGTTATTTTCAAACCAAGCAATGGGATAAGGCGATTGCCGGGTTTAAGCAATTAAACAATGGAAGTGATTCTTTGGCTCAAAATAGTATGTATTTGTTGGCGACTTCTTATCTCAAAATAGACGATAAGCAAGGTGCTAAAAATGCATTTTTATTTTGCTCCACCCAAAGTCAAAACTTACTTCAAAAGGAGATTTCCTTGTTTAATTATGCAAAATTATCTGTGGAGTTAAAAGAGTATGCACAAGCAGTGGTTTCATTAGACCAGTTTATGGATACTTATTCTAATTCAAACTATTTATTAGAATCCAAACAACTATGGGTTAAAGCCTTGGCTTTAAATAATAATTATGCCCAAGCATTAGCCGCATTCGAATCCATCGAATCCCCCAATGAAGAACTTTTAAAAATTTACCCAACCATCTTATTTGGTAGAACTGTGATTTACATCAATGATGGTCAAATTGATAAGGCATATGAGTTATTGAATAAAATAACAACTACTGCTAACAATCAAAATGTCATTAGTCAAACGAACTTTTGGTTGGGAGAATTAGGGTATAAAATGGGACATGTTGAAGAAACGATTATTGCATTAACGCAGTATTTAAATGCGCCTATCAATGAGGGGGAAATTACCATACAACATGCCAAATACACATTAGGATTTGCTTATTTAAAAAAAGGGGCTTATCAGGAGGCATTGACCAATTTTAATGCAGTGAGTAGTGTAAATCCAGCCAATGCAAAACAAAGTTATCAACAAGATGCCTATGTTAGATCAGCGGATTGTTTAATGATGTTGAAGCAATTTAAACAAGCAACCCAAGCCTACCAAAATGTGATTGATTTGCATTGGACTATGGAAGACTATGCTACTTTACAAAAATCAATTATCCTTGGTGGATTGGGTAAAACAAATGATAAAATTAACCTATTGGAGCAATTCGACAACCAATATCCAAATTCAAGTTATTTGAATGACGCTAGAATGGAATTGGCGGAAACCTATATTTTTAAAGAAGATTTTAAATTAGCCATTGCGCCATTAAGTGCGGTGGTCATTGACAAGAAAGCGGCTTCCTTTTATCCTGTCGCCTTATATAAGTTAGGGGTTACTTATTTTAATATGAATAAGAATGAACCAGCCTTAGAAAATTTTCAATCCTTAATAAAAACATATCCTAATTCGGTAGAAACTGAAAATGCATTAGAATTTGTTAGAAATATTTTTATTGAAGACCAAAAGCCAGAATTATATGTTTCATTTATGAACGATAATGGCCACCCATTAGCAATCAATGAACAGGATTCACTTACTTATCGTTCTGCCATGTTGCGCTATGATGAAAAAAACTATACGGATGCAAAAGCCGGCTTAATTAAATATTTATCATTATTTCCGAATGGGAATTATCAAATTGAATCTAATTATTTGGTTGGGGAAATGAATTATGCTAGTCAAACTTTTGATTCTGCTGCCTATTATTTTTCAAAAGTGGCGGATCAATCACCCAATCGATATGCCGAACGCGCCAGCTTACTTGCGGCTAGGTTAAATTATTTCAATTTCAAAAACTATGCGTTGGCTGAAAAGTATTATTTAAAATTAAAGGAATTCGCAGTTCAAAAGGAAAATGTTTTGGAAGCATTGCGTGGTGTTTTAAGGTGTCAGTTTAAAAATAGTAAATGGCTTGAAGCGGCCCCCATTGCAAAGCAAATTATTGATGAAAAAACATTTGCGTCGGATGATATTTTAATGGCCAATATGGTATTGTATCATGAGCAATTATTGAAAAATGATACGGCCGGGGCTATATCCGTATTAAGTAAAATTATTTTAAATAATTCCTCCATATATACTGCCGAGGCGCATTATGAATTAGCCCATTTGCAATACTTACAAAAAAATTATGTATTGGCTGAAAAAACCGCTTTTGAGGTAACAAAAAAACAAGCTTCACATGAATTTTGGGTAACGAGTGCTTATATTTTATTAGGCGATATTTATGTAGCACAAAAGGATTGGTTTAATGCATTGGCAACTTATAAAAGTGTTACTGATAATGCAACTATTACTTCCTTAAAGGAGGAGGCAGGTCAAAAATATAATTTAGCACAAACGGCTGAAAAAATTTCTAACAAAGTTGAAAATCAATAAACAAAGCATGTCCAAATTATTTACCTATATATTCATTACTTTTTTCCTTGTGATTTCATCGCATCAGGTGTTTGCATGGCAAAAAAAGAAAGCTAACACCAAAGCTAAAATAAGTAATGTAGCTAAAAAGAAAAAAACGGCAACTAGTAATAAGAAAAAATCTTCCAAAAAGAAAGGAGCAAAAAAAAGTAGTTCAAAAAAATCGAATACAGCTATTATTAAGCCCGTAAAAATAGAAGATATTGTAAAACAAGTGCCTCTTGAAATTCCTGTAATGAGGGATACGGCGCCAACAAAGGTGGTGAGTATATTATCGTCATTTAAACCGCAGTTAAAAAGTTTGGTTAAAATAAATTTTACCAATGCTGCGCCAATTTTGGATACACAATCAGTGCAATATTCCTATCAAGTACCAAGTCAAAATTTATCATTTTCGTATAGGCCCATTGCATTAAATCCTTTGGCAATTGTATTAGCAAGTCCAGCTAGTTTAGTAGGCAATACCAATGTTAAAGTAGGTTTCGGAAATTATTTATACCAATTGTTAAGTATTAATTTTATAAATAATGGCCCTAAGGCAATCAATAATTTAGGTATTTCAACGGAGTCATCCGAGGGTGTGCATCATTTGCAAAAATTTAGAATTAGCAAATTTGATTATCAAGGCAATTTAATGCTTAATGACTCCAATGCTTTATTTACCCATGTATTTGCCAATCAAAATCAGTATTACAGATATGGTTTAGTGCCTGATACTTTGAGTTTGCCCAATGCGAACTATTTGCAGAAGATCACCAATATTGGCGTTAGCATGGCCTTTTTAAATAAATACAAACCTGGTGCTTCATTTACGTATAGGCCAAAACTTGAATTTTCACATTTGTCAGATGTGCAAAATAAATCCAATACTTACATTGCTATAACAAGTCCAATGTCATATCAAATGAATCGAGAGATGCTATTTAATTTTGATGTCAATTTTAGTTATAGTCATTTTAATAGTTACGCGTCTAGCTCAAACACTTTGTTACGCTTTGACCCATCCTTAAATTTAAATAAATGGAAGTTGAAAATATTGGCGGGGGTTTCGCCAGTATATAAAACCGATGGCTTTAAATTAGTTCCAAACATACAATTGCAGCACAATCTAAAGGATACAACATGGGTTATTAAGGCAGGCTGGATGAATATTACCACCAATACCCAATATGGTGATTTGTTAAATGAAAATCCTTGGATTACGCTACCCGTTAATTTAAAAATTATTTCACAAGACAAACAGTTTTTAAAATTCGAGGTAAATGCTTCCAAACATTTACAGTATGGATTTGGATTTTCATTAAATAAGTTTGTTAATTTACCTTTTTATACAAAAGAACCCTTAGCAATTTCTTCTTATTTACCTGTTGGTCCTACATCGGGACTTACTTATACCAACCGTGTTGCGAATGGATTAAAATATTATACTTTATTTGAATCAAAGGCAAATACGATTGATTTAGAAGCCAACTTGCGCTATCAATTTAGTGATCAATTCTCCATTGATAATCATTTTAATTATACCCAATTCAATTATATTAAGGACAATGAAAAGCCTTGGGGCTTTATACCTGTTAAGTTTAATTCCACTTTTTACTGGCAGGCCAATAAAAAATTACTAATTGATGGGTCATTAAATTTCATGTCAGGTATCGAGGCAATATCAGAGGGCTCTAGCTATATTGCGAAAACCTTAAATCCAATTACCTTATTGAATGCTGGTTTGTCCTACAAATTATCCATTCCTTGGAAGATTTGGGTTAAATCCTCGAACCTTTTAAATAGCCAATATCAAAGATGGGCGGAATATCCGGCCTTAGATGTTCAAATTAATGCAGGTGTTGTATATTCGTTCTATAAATAAGTATGATTCAGTTAGCTATTAAATATTTTGTTCGTTTTGGTCAATTGGACATCCCCTCTGTTGGGCAATTAACATTGTTAAAAAAAGAAGCTGAATTAATTGACGGTGTTTTAAAGTCCCCTTCAGAATTTATCGAATTTGAATTAAATGCGGGAATACCTTCAAAACAATTTTATCAATTTTTAGGAAATGCCCTCGATATTTCAACGGATCAGGCTGCTATACAATATGAACAAAGTTGGGAAGGCAAATTTGACAATGATCAAAAACTGATGATTGGCAATTTAGGCGTTATTTCAAAAAATGAGGGTAGTTATATTTGGGAATCACATTTCAACGCAACTCAGTTTTATAGTGATATTGAAGTTGGAAATTTACCCAATTCGGAAATATTTGAAAATGAATTGACTGCACAGAAAAATGATAAATGGGCAATTTGGGCAATTGCTTTAGCAGTGATTGCAATACTTGCAATTCTATTTAAACAATAATTTATGGCATTGACAAATCATCAAAATATTTTTTGTCCTATTTGTGATGCTAATGTTGTAGTCTCCATAATGCCTGTAAACGATTTATCCTTAACCGGTGATTTATTTGAAATAGTGCAATGTGACAAATGCAGTTTAAATTTTACTCATCCAATTCCTAGCAAGGATAATATTGCGCCTTATTATAATTTTCCGGAATACATTTCACATACCGATATTAAAAAAGGTTGGATGAACGCTTTATACCATAAAGTACGTCAACGAACTTTAAAACAAAAAACGGACTGGGTTCAATCCTTATTCACCGGTTATAAAGGCGCTTTATTAGAAGTAGGCGCAGGAACTGGTGCGTTTGCTGATGCAATGGCTAAAAAAGGCTGGAAGGTGACTGCGCTTGAACCTGATGCTTCAAGTCGTGAAATAGCATTAAAAAACTACGCCATTAATTTACTTCCTAGTTCGGAACTGGAAAATTTACAAGCCAATAGTTTTGATGTAATTGCCTTATGGCATGTGCTTGAACATGTCCATGATTTGAAAATTTATATTAAAATATTCAGCAAATTATTAAAACACAACGGTCGTTTAATCATTGCTGTGCCTAATCATACCAGTTATGATGCCCATTTTTATAAAAATTATTGGGCTGCATATGATGTGCCTCGACATTTATATCATTTTTCGCCTTCTTCCATGAAATATTTGATGAAATCAAATGGGTTTATAGTAGCAAATCTAAAGCCCATGTGGTTTGATAGCTTTTATGTAAGCTTGTTGAGTGAAAAATATAAAGAAACGGGATTATTGGGTATTGTAAGGGCTTTTTTGATTGGGTGTATCTCTAATTTAGTAGCGTTAAACACCAATGCAAAAGCGAGTTCGATTATCTATGAGATCAAAAAAATAAAAGAAGATTAAAAGAAGTGTGCCCTTTATTTCCCTTGTTTGAATGGGGTATAATTATAAGACAAATATCCCCTTTTTTATTTTAGTTTTATTTCAACCATGACTGGCCAACATTTCCCTGTTATAAAAAATGTTTTTGATTTTGGCTGATACGCGATGCCATTTAATACATAACCAATATCTATGGTTGTAGGGTCGTATTTTACGTTAGCTTGGGCTAATAAATTACTAAAATTTATACTGTTTACTATTTGTCCTGTTGCAGGGTCAATGAGGACAACTTCATTTTGACCATATATGTTTGCGTATATTTTGCCATCCACATATTCCAATTCATTAATATCACTGACATAGCCATAGTTATTATATACGCCAATGGTTTTTTTTATGGTAAAGGTATTGGGGTCAACTACATAAATGTCGCTACCACCTGTTGAAATAATTAAAGCGGAATCACTGTGTGTAATGCCCCAACCTTCATATTGCCAATACAATTCTTTTTCTTTTTGTAAAGTATTTGCATCATATACAAGTACTTTATGCTCTTTCCAAGTTATTTGATAAATTTTATCATTGAAGATGGTGATTCCTTCACCAAATAATTCCTTTGGTAAATTTATTTTTTTACCAATGCCTTGCATATTGGCATCCATTTTATGTAGTATGCTTTTACCATAATTACCGGTGCCTTCAACTAATGTTTCACCATGCCATTCTAAACCTTGTGTATAAGCACTTGTATCATGTGGATATACCTTTACTATCTGATATTGTAATTGGGTAGGGGCTTTTATAATATTATCACTTTGTGCTTTATTTTCCGACGTAGTATTATTACCACAGGAAATAATTACAAACATGAATGTAAATAGTAGTAAGTGTTTTATTGACTGAAGCATGCGCTTATATTTCAAGTTTTATACATTAAATCTAAAATGCATCACATCGCCATCTTTTACTAAATATTCTTT
This sequence comes from Chitinophagaceae bacterium, assembly GCA_009693715.1. Classification (GTDB taxonomy): domain Bacteria; phylum Bacteroidota; class Bacteroidia; order Chitinophagales; family Chitinophagaceae; genus Sediminibacterium. Next base: position 43,675 of record SHWT01000001.1, on the reverse strand, counting down.
TCCTTCAATTCTTAATTTTCCATTATCCCTGCAAGCAGCCTCACTCTTGTATTTAATAAAGTCCTCAAATGCGATAACTTCCGCTTTAATAAATCCTTTTTCAAAATCGGTATGAATGACACTAGCTGCTTGTGGTGCTTTCCATCCTTTTTCTATCGTCCAGGCCCTTACTTCCTGCACACCTGCTGTAAAATAGGTTTCTAAATTCAATAATTTGTAAGCAGACTGAATTAATCTATTCAATGCAGGCTCCTTCATTTGGTATTCGTCCATAAACACCGACTTATCCGCAGGATCTTCCAATTCAGCAATTTGAGCTTCAATATTATTACACATTACAATAACTTCGGCACCTTCATTTTTTGCCATTTCAACCAATATGGCTGAATACTTATTACCTGTATGCATAGATGCTTCATCTACATTGGCAACATACATTACTGGCTTCTCTGTCAGTAAAAAACTATCTGCAATTGCTAATTTATCTTCTTTTGATAAATTTAAGGATCGGATGCTTTTCCCTTGCTCTAAATGTGTTTTACATTTTTGCAAAACTTCTAATTCCACTTTGGCTTTTGGATCTGTTTTGGCCATTTTTTCACAACGTTGTATCTTTTTATCGACACTGTCTAAGTCCTTTAATTGTAATTCAGTTTCAATTATTTCCTTATCACTAATGGGGTTAATGACGCCTTCCTCCCTTAATACATTTTCATCTTCAAAACAACGAATTACATGTATCACTGCACTTACTTCTCGGATATTCGCTAAAAACTTATTTCCCAAACCTTCTCCTTTACTTGCACCTTTTACCAAACCCGCAATATCCACTATTTCTAGTTGGGTAGCTACAATACGATTGGGAATAATTAAATCTGCTAATTGTTGCATTCTATTATCAGGTACATCCACTAATCCTACATTCGGTTCAATGGTGCAAAAACGATAATTACTTGCTTGTGCTTTTGCACTATTACTTACTGCGTTAAATAAGGTTGATTTTCCTACATTAGGTAATCCCACAATTCCTGCCTGTAATGCCATAATCTATCATGTTTTAAGAGCGTAAAAATACAATTCTAATCTCAAAATTGACTATATTAGAACCACAAACAATTGATTTATGGCTTTGAATATTATTTGGATGGCTTTTTTTGTGATTGCATTTGTGATTGCCTTGTTTAAACTGGTATTTTTAGGCGATACGGAGATTTTTAAGTTACTGGCGGATGGCATTTTTGATTCTGCTAAATCATCCGTGATGGATGTTGCCTTGCCTTTGGCTGGTACCATGGTATTTTTCCTTGGTTTGATGAATATTGCTGAAAAAGCGGGTGCTATTCAAAAATTGGCCAAATGGATGAATCCATTTTTAAGTCGTTTGTTTCCAGAAGTACCAGCAAATCATCCTGCCATGGGGCAAATGGTGATGAACTTTAGTGCAAATATGTTGGGTTTAGATAATGCAGCAACCCCTTTTGGTTTAAAGGCCATGGAAAGTTTGCAAAGTTTGAATCCTGAAAAGGAAAAAGCGACCAATGCGCAAATCATGTTCCTGGTATTACATACCAGTGGACTCACCATCATTCCGTTGACTATCATTTCCTATCGACTAGCGGCGGGTTCACAGGATGCGGCTAGTATATTTATCCCTTGTGTCCTTGCCACTATAGGAACTACTTTGGCTTCTATAATCATGGTTGGCCTATATCAAAAATTAAAATGGGATAAGGTTCTAATTGGTTGGATACTTGGCTTAATCTTACTAATGGTGGGTGTTATATTTAGTGTAAATGCTTTAACCTCTATTCAAAAAGAATTATTTTCAAAAACAGTAGGGAATGGATTATTATTGTTAATTATAGTTGGCATTATTTTAGGTGGCGCTTATAAGAAAATTTCTGTTTTTGATGCATTCATTGATGGTGCTAAAAACGGGTTCGATGTCATTATTAAAATTATTCCCTATTTAGTTGCCATGCTGGTGGCTATTCGTGTTTTTAGAGATAGTGGGGCGATGATTTATATTTTAAATGGCCTTACGTATTTAATTCAACTAACAGGGGTAAATACTGAATTCATTGGAGCGCTTCCTGTGGCAATCATGAAACCTTTAAGTGGGAGTGGTGCAAGAGGTATGATGTTGGATATATTTCAAACACAAGGACCTGATTCATTTGTAGGTAAAATGGCTTCCATATTTCAGGGATCCGCAGATACGACCTTTTATATTATTGCTTTGTATTTTGGAAGTGTGGGCATCAAAAAAATTCGCTATGCTTTGTGGGCAGGTATTTTTGCGGACTTAATAGGAGTGGTGATTGCAATTTTAATTGGGTATACCTTTTTTAAATAAAAAAGCATTCAATAAAATGAATGCTGGAATTAAATTAAGTTATAAATTAAACTTGCGAATCGGGTTTTTAATAGGATTTATAAGCCTTGGCTCATTTTTAAAACCTCGTCCCATTCCATTTCAGTTACAGGTTGTACCGACAATCGGCCCATTTTAACCAATGCCATATTAGATAAGTTGGTATTGGCTTTTACATCTGCCAACTTTACGGTGTGCTTTAATTTTTTATGTGGTGCAAAATCAACAGCTAACCATGCGGTTTCCGTGGTGGTAGGATCTTGATAGGATTCTTTTACCACTTTGGCGATGCCCACAATTTCCATGCCTTCATTGCTATGATACCAAAAAGCTAGATCGCCTTTTTTCATTGCGCGTAAATTATTTCGCGCTTGATAGTTTCTGACACCATCCCAAAATGTTTTTTTATCCTTGTTGAATTGATCCCAAGAATATTTGAAGGGTTCTGATTTAATTAACCAATATGCCATAATAGGGTAGGTAAAATTTTTAAATTAATAACCGCTTGCCAATACTTCGGACAAGTGCAATACTTTTATATCTTGTCCATTAAATTTCATTCTGCCATCAATATGCATCAAACAACTCATGTCTGTACTAATTAAATAAGGAGCTGCTGTTTTAATAACATTGTCTATTTTTTGATCAGCCATAGAAACACTAATTGTATCAAATTTTACTGCGAAGCTTCCGCCAAATCCACAACAAATATCGGTGTCTTGCATTTCGACTAATTCCAACCCTTTCACTGCTGTTAATAATTGTCTTGGCTCGTCTTTAATATGACATTCACGCAATCCAGCACAACTATCATGGAAGGTTACTTTGCCTTCAAATGAAGCACCCAAGTCAGTAACATTTAAAACCTTCACTAAAAATTCAGATAATTCATAAATACGGTTGGCTACTTTTTTAGCCGGACTTTGAAATGCATTGTTTTCAAATAATTTTCCATAATTATTTCTGACAAAGCCAGCACAACTTGCACTTGGGCTTACAATGTAATCAGCACCTTCAAAATCTTGTACAAATTTGGTACATACATCTTTTGATTCCCCCCAGAATCCTGCATTGAAAGCAGGCTGGCCACAACAGGTTTGTTGTGCATTGTAGTTTACGGTACATCCTGCTTTTTCAAGCACTTTGATGGTGTCAAATGCAACTTGTGGATATAATTGATCCATAAAGCAGGGAATAAATAATTGAACTGTCATAATCAAAAATACGAATTGTCATTAAATAAAGTACATAAAAAAAGCATTCTCTACAAATTGTGGAGAATGCTTTAAAATAAGTTAATTAGTAGTGTTCATTAAGGCTGTACCTTCAATTTATTGATATACTTATCTACCATCAATCCTTTTTCAGATTTTGGATATTTTGCTTTAATTTCTTTAAGAATTTCTACCGCTTCATCCGCCTTGCCATTCAATTCCAATAGGGAAGCAGCACGGTATAAGTATTCTGAACTAATGGCTTCGTCGTCTGGGAAATGACCACCTGCCTTTTTGTAATAATTTAAAGCTTCGTCAGTATTTTTTAATTCGCTGTAAGCGTCTCCGATAGTACCATAAGCGATGGCTTGAACTTGTTTCGCTGAAGTAGAGAAGTCCTTTAAGTATTCAACTGACTTATTAAAATCATTCATGCGGAAATAACTAATACCTGCATAATATTTAGCTAGGTTAGCTGCTTTTGTACCACCAAATTCTTTGATGATATATAAAACACCTTTGCTTTGACCATCCCCATTTAACACTAGGCTAGAAGAATCCATTGCGAAATATTTTTCAGCAGTGAACATAACATCAGCTGCTTTTTCTTCTCTTGGTTTTTGATACAATTCAGTGTATCCAAAATATGCAACTAAAGCGATAACAATCGCTGTAACTGTATAGGTTAATACTTTTTTATTTTTACTTACGAAATCTAAAAATGGGTGATTCTCTTTTTGTAACTCGCTCATATTATTTTTTTATAATTTTTCGACTATTTAGTCAACAATGAATGGATAATTTTGATCAATGTACACATCTTTGTATACTTCGCTATCATCTGGCCAAGGACTTTCCTCTGCAAACTTAACGGAAGCATCTACAATTAAAGTTATTTTATCATCAATCGCTTTTAAATCGGCTTCTGTAGCAAAATTGTTATCCAAAATGGTTTTAGTTACTTTGGTAATTGGATCTTGGTCTTTATATTCTTCCACCTCATCCTTAGTTCTGTATTTTTGAGGATCAGATACGGAGTGTCCTTTGTAACGATATGTTTTCATTTCCAACAAAGTAGGGCCTTCTCCTTGACGTGCTCTATTCACCGCTCGAGCTACACTTTCATGAACAGCTTCTGCAGTCATGCCATCAATTTTATCAGCTGGCATTTCATAAGCATCCGCCAATTTGTATATATCTATAACATTACTTGTTCTTTCGATTGAAGTTCCCATGGCGTAATTATTGTTTTCACAAATAAATACAACAGGCAATTTCCAAAGCATGGCTAAATTAAATACCTCATGTAACATGCCTTGTCTTGCAGCACCATCTCCAAAAAAGCACAATACTACATTTTTTGAACCTCGGTATTGTTCCGCAAAAGCCAAACCAGCACCCGTTCCAATTTGAGCACCTACAATACCATGTCCTCCAAAAAAGTAATGTTCTTTACTGAACAAATGCATACTGCCACCTTTTCCTTTAGAGCAGCCAGTCGCTTTGCCATAAAGCTCAGCCATAGCGGAATTAGGGCTCATGCCTTTGGCTAAGGCCAAACCATGATCACGGTATGCTGTAATGAATGGATCTTCTTGATTTGTAGCGGTCATGCAACCTGCTGCAATGGCTTCCTGTCCATTGTAAACATGGAAAAATCCTCTGATTTTCCCCGCCATTTTATACATTTCCTCCGATTTGGATTCAAATTGACGAATGAGTTGCATCAATTCATACCAATACAGGTAGGTTTCTTTAGAAAATTTTTGGGCCACAGTCCTTTTATTTTGAGGGGCAAATATACAGTTTTCTGAATTAAAACAGCTTAAATCCAGTCGCTTATGCCTCGTTTAAAAATGGGTATTTATAGTCGGTAGGCGGGTTAAAGGTCTCTTTAATGGTTCTAGCGCTTAACCATCTGTATAAATTCAGCATACTACCCGCTTTATCATTGGTTCCAGAAGCCCTAGCACCGCCAAATGGTTGTTGTCCTACCACTGCTCCGGTGGGTTTGTCATTGATATAAAAGTTCCCAGCCGCGTGTCTTAATTTATCAGTAGCCAAATCAATGGAAGCCCTGTCTTGTGAAATAATGGCACCCGTTAAAGCATATTTGGATGTTTTGTCCAGCAAATCCAATGTTTTTTCAAATTGGTTCGTCGGATAAACATAAATAGTAAGCACTGGCCCAAATATTTCCTCACACATGGTCAAATATTTCGGATCGCTGGTTTCAATAACGGTAGGTTCAACGAAGTAACCATTTTTCTTACTAAAATTACCACCTACTAAAATTTTTGCTTTTTTATCTTTCTTTGCCTTGTTAATATACTTAGCAATATTATCAAAAGATTTTTCGTCAATCACTGCATTTACAAAATTTGAAAAATCTTCAACGGTGCCCATCTTCATTGATTGAACTGCTTTCACCAATTTTATTTTCACTGCAGGCGCAATATTTTTTGGTAAATAAGCACGAGAAGCAGCGGAACATTTTTGTCCTTGGTATTCAAATGCACCTCTTGCAAGTGCTGTAACAACTGTATCCACATCGGCAGTAGGATGTACCATAACAAAATCCTTGCCGCCTGTTTCACCTACAATTCTTGGATAGGTTTTATAGGTAGGAATATTTTCACCGATTTGTTTCCACATATAATTAAATACACCTGTTGATCCAGTGAAATGCACCCCTGCAAAATCAGGATGAGAGAAACAAGTGGCACCAATGGTTGGCCCATCCACATATACTAAATTTATAACACCATCTGGAAGCCCCGCTTCTTTTAAAATTCGCATAAATAATTGTGCAGAATATACTTGTGTGTTGGCTGCTTTCCAAACAACAACATTACCACACATCGCTGCTGAGGCAGGAAGGTTACCACCAATGGCTGTAAAATTAAAAGGCGTAATGGCTAAAACAAATCCTTCCAAGCCACGCCATTCCATTCTATTATGCATACCAGGAGAGGAAACCGGTTGTTGCTTATATATGGTGCTTAAAAAATGAACATTGAATCTTAAAAAATCAATCAATTCACATGCGGCATCAATTTCAGCTTGGTAGGCATTTTTGCTTTGACAAAGCATGGTAGCTGCATTCATTTCGAAGCGATATTTAGTGGCCAATAAATCAGCTGCTTTTAAAAATATATGTGCACGTGATTCCCAGGACATATTCGCCCAAGAAGTGCGCACTTTTAATGCACTATTTATGGCTTGATCTACATGTTTTTTTGTACCTATGTGAAAATGACCAAGAGTATGTTTGATTTCGTGTGGTGGATGAATCGCAATTTTATTTCCAGTTCGAACTGCTTTACCATTAATATACATGGGTATATCCATTTTTTTGCTTTTCAAACTAGTAAGGGCTTTTTTTAATGCTAATTTTTCAGGACTTCCTGGAGCATATGTTAAAACGGGCTCATTGGCCGGAGTAGGGTAATCAAAATAGCCTATTTGCATAACTAATAATTTATGCACCAAAAATAAGCATTAAATGAATATCTTAAGGAAGATCTGCATTTTCCTTAAACTTGCTTTACTTTTACCTATAAATGAGTAACCTATGCAGTTTGTTTTAGTCGATATTGCAGATAGAGAAAAATTTTATCCTTTTAGTTTAACGCAGTCGGTTACACAATTTAGGATGGGTATTTACTCTTTTCAAGAAAGATGGGAGCATTCGCTAAATAAGGAAACGGCGATTTATACTGTCCCTTACTTGCAAAAATTATATAATAACAGTGATTTTTTACAAAATAAAGACGCCGCTATTTTTATTAATGTTACCTGTATTCCAACCACTGACTTAGTGGATGCTATTTTAAATTTAAAATTCGGAGAAAAAATAATTAGCAAATCTGGAAAATGGATTGCTACTTATACGGATGAACGATCTATTGAAAAAATATTATTAGCCAATTTTGCGCCAATCACTTTTGAACAAGGGGAGTTTGTGCAAGACGCAATTGGTATGTTGCAATTACACACAAAATTTATCGAGAATGATTTTAATTGGGCTAAGAAGCATGGCAGTGGTATCAAAATTGACACGAGTAATAAAGTCATTCAACCCGAAAATATTTTTATTGAAAAAGGGGCTGAAGTGCATTGTGCTATTTTAAATGCAAGTACAGGCCCTATTTATATTGGTAAAAATGCGATCATCATGGAAGGCGCTGCTATTCGAGGACCTTTTATTTTAGGTGAAAAGGGCGTGGTTAAAATGAATACGAGTATATATGGTGCTACCACTATAGGACCTTATTGCTTGGCTGGCGGGGAAATAAAAAATTCTATTTTGATGGGGTATTCCAATAAAGGGCATGAAGGATATCTGGGGGATAGTATTATTGGACAATGGTGCAACTTAGGCGCAGGTACTTGTAATAGTAATATTAAAAATACAGCAGGCCCTATTCAAATGTGGAATGAGGCAAAACAAATCTGGGAAACAGTAGGTCAAAAAATGGGGATGCTGGTGGGTGATTATAGCCGTTTCGCCATTCAATCAAGTATCAATACAGGCAGTTATATTGGTGTAAGTGCCAACATTTTTGGTAATGGATTGCTCCCAAAATTTATTCCCAATTTTACTTGGGGTGTGGTTCCAGGATATCAAATTGACAAAGCCATTGAAGACATTGGTAATTGGAAACAATTAAAAGGTTTTTTGATATCGGAAGAAGAAAAGCAAGTGCTTCAAAAATTATATAAAAAAGTTGCTTAATCCTTTTATTTTGCTCATTTTACAGTTTTTATAATTGCTTGTATAAACTGATAAATTGACCCAAATTCATCTATTTTTTAACTACCTTTGCATCGCTAAATTTAGTGTTTAAACAGTTAAACGAATATGAGAAAACAAATAGCTGCGGCCAATTGGAAGATGAATTTAAATCAGCAAGAAGCAAAAGATTTGCTGACAAATATATTAGATAAGCTACCTAAATTAACTGATAATCAACAAGTTGTATTTTCAGTTCCAGCATTATATATATCAAATGCCGTACAGCAAATTGGAGGAATATCCAATGTTTTTGTAGCAGCACAAAATTGTCATCAAAATACCATTGGTGCTTATACAGGTGAAATTTCGGCGCCCATGTATTCATCCGTTGGCGTAAATCATATCGTAATTGGACATTCTGAAAGGCGCGAATACTTCGCTGAATCAGATGCATTATTAGCAGAAAAAGTAAATGCGGTGTTGGCCAATAATAGTACACCCATATTTTGTTGCGGTGAACCTTTATCCATTAGAGAAGCGGGTACACAAAATGTATTTGTGGAAACCCAATTAATCAATTCATTATTTCACTTATCATCGGATCAAATATTAAAAGTGGTGATTGCCTATGAACCCATTTGGGCAATTGGAACTGGTAAAACAGCATCAAGTGCACAAGCACAGGAGATACATGCTTTTATAAGGTCGGTATTAGCAACAAAATATGGTGCAGATATTGCTAATCAAATTTCAATTTTATATGGCGGAAGCGTAAAAGCCGCTAATGCAGTTGAATTATTTTCACAACCAGATGTGGACGGAGGTTTGGTAGGTGGCGCATCTTTAATTGCTACCGAATTCACAGCCATCATAAACGCACTTCAATAGATTTTAAAGCCTATTTTCACTTACATGAAGAACATAAGAAACTTTTGTATAATCGCTCATATTGACCATGGTAAAAGTACCCTGGCAGACCGTTTATTAGAACATACCAAAACCATCACGGAAAGAGAAATGATGAACCAAGTTTTGGATGATATGGATTTAGAGCGTGAAAAAGGTATTACTATTAAAAGTCATGCGATACAAATTAATTATGTATATAAAGGAGTTACTTATACATTCAATTTAATTGATACGCCCGGGCACGTTGACTTTAGTTATGAAGTAAGTAGGGCCTTAGCCGCTTGTGAAGGTGCTTTGTTATTAGTGGATGCATCACAAGGAATACAAGCACAAACGATTAGTAATTTATATTTGGCATTAGACAATAATTTGGAAATTATTCCTGTCATCAATAAAATTGATATGGATGGTGCCAAAATTCCAGAGGTAACTGATCAGATCATTGAACTGATAGGTTGCAAACAAGAAGATATTTTGTTGGCAAGTGGTCGTTCTGGTATCGGTATTGAAGAAATTTTACAAGCTATTTGTGAACGTATACCAGCTCCAGTAGGTGATACTGAAGCGCCGCTACAAGCGCTCATTTTTGATAGTGTTTTTAATAGTTTCAGAGGAATTATTGTATACTATCGTATTATGAATGGAGTTCTAAAGAAAAATGATAAAATTCGTTTCGTTGCCTCCGGTCGAGATTATAATGCAGATGAAGTAGGCGTATTAAAATTGGCTATGACACCAAAGGCAGAAGTGCGTGCGGGAGATGTGGGTTATATTATTACTGGTATTAAAGTGGCCAAGGAAGTAAAAGTGGGAGACACCATTACACTTGCAAATAATCCTGGTCCCATGATTCATGGTTTTGAGGAAGTGAAGCCAATGGTATTTGCTGGTATATATCCTGTGAATACAGATGAGTTTGAGGAACTCAGAGATTGTATGGAAAAATTACAATTGAATGATGCTTCTTTAACTTTTGAATTAGAAACTTCACAAGCATTAGGATTTGGTTTTAGATGCGGATTTTTAGGGTTACTACACATGGAGATTATTCAAGAACGATTGGAGCGTGAGTTTAATCAAACTGTAATTACAACAGTGCCTAACGTAAGTTTTATTGCCTTTACGACAAGAGGTGAAAAAATTATTGTGAATAATCCTTCGGAGATGCCAGATCCTGTAAAAATTGAACATATTGAAGAGCCTTATATTCGAGCACAGATCATTACTTCACCGGATTATATAGGTAATATTATTACGCTTTGTTTGAGTAAGCGTGGTATATTGATGAATCAAAGTTATTTAACACCGACTAGGGTGGAATTGATTTTTGAAATGCCGATGACGGAAATTGTATTTGATTTTTATGATAAATTAAAAAGTCAAACAAGAGGGTATGCTTCATTTGATTATTCTCAAATAGGATTCAGAGATGCTGATATTGTGAAGATGGATATTTTATTGAATGCAGAAAAAGTGGATGCCTTAAGTGCATTAATTCATAGAGGAAAGGCTTCTGATTTTGGACGACGACTTTGTGAAAAACTAAAAGAATTATTAACGAAGCAGCAATTCCAAATTGCCATTCAAGCTGCGATTGGCGCTAAGGTAGTCGCAAGAGAAAATATTAGCGCCATGCGTAAGGATGTAACTGCCAAATGTTATGGTGGTGATATCAGTCGTAAGCGTAAGTTATTAGAAAAGCAAAAGGAAGGTAAAAAGAGAATGCGCCAAATAGGCAATGTGGAAATTCCACAGGAAGCATTTTTAGCGGTACTTAAATTAGATTAATCATTAGCTGATTTATAAATTTATTAAAGTCTGCATTTATGCGGACTTTTTTATTTTGTGATTTTTGGCGGGCTTATTTCTTTTTGTAGCTGTTTTCTTCTTTGATCGATAGTTCCCACTTATTATTAATCCAAGCAAAGTATTTAAAGTTACCTGAGGGCACCAAGGTTTCCTGCTTTTTTAAATCATTATCGGTGCTCGCTAATTCCGAAATCATAATTCTATTTTTCAATTTCTCGTATTTTATGATTGCGTTGCTCCCTTTTTTAAAGGAATAAATAAACCGATCTAATATACCTATTGGGTAGGTTGGGTCAGGAGTAAATTTAAAAAAGTCGCCGCCTAAAATGGGTTCGTCATTCTCAAAACGGACTACTTCAATTATTTTTTTTGATACACTGGTATTATTTTCATCAAATCCTAACAGCGTATAAATAGTTGCTCCATTGTATTGCATTGGGATAATTTCATAATAAATAGCACCAATCCATTTTTTACGGTCATACACCCCCAATGTATTATTTTGTACAAAATCAGAGTTGTCAAAGAATGGTAATAATTTAAGTTGTCCTTCATTACCCGGGAATTGCATAGCGCCTCTTTGACGATAGGTTCCATCACCCAAGTCTACTTGCCAGCTAAAAAATTTAAATCGTTCATCTGGTGAAACGATATGTTTTATTGCAGTTAATGAGTCGAAAGTATATTTAAAAGAGTAGGGGCTCTTTAAGGTTTGTACCAATGCCCTTGTAAAAATACTATCGGCGTTTAAACGATTCCTTAGGATGGTATCTTCCTGAATACGACTGGCTAATTTTTGTAATTGTATACCCGTGGAATCGTAATTGTAAATAGATTGTCCTTTTACATTACTATTTATCGAAATAAGTATTGCCCAAATTAAAATAAATTGTTTCATTTTGACTTAGGCTTATTTTGACAATGCATTTACAAATTCAAGTAGGTTATTAAATCTAAAATCAATGCTTGGGTCAGGGAAAGGCGTTTCAGGATGGGTTGTAGCTAAAAATACGGTATGCAGGCCTGCATTCCGACCAAATGCCATATCACTGGGTCTGTTACCGACCATAATGGATGTACTAAAGTCAATGGAAGGAAACATTTCTTTTGCTTGCATGGCCATTCCTGGTTGTGGCTTGCGATTGATGGAATTATGCTCCATATCAGTACAATAAAAAACATGATCAATTCTGCCACCAATGGTTTCAATGGTGCGTAACATATTTTTATGAATTTGATTCAAATCAGGTTCTGTCATAATGCCACGTCCAACACCTTTTTGATTGGTGGCAATAACAATTGTCCTAAATAAGTTTGCTAAAATGGGGAGTGCTTCAATACTTTCATTGTAAAACTCAAACTCATTCCAGGTTTTGATATAGTCATTGTCCTTTTCAACATTAATTACACCATCTCTATCTAAGAATAATGTCCAATTAGGATTAATATCTGATAAGTTAAATGACAAAATGTGGTTGTTTTATTTTATAAATCTTTATTATTCCAAATGTGTTGAGGAAACAGTTAGCCAAAAATATTGCTTTCTACTAATTCGCAAATAATGTGACCTACTAAAATATGGGACTCTTGAATTCTTGGGGTATCATTCGAAGGAACATTGATTAAATAGTCTGAAATTTCCTTCATCTTACCACCTTTATCACCCGTAAATCCAATGGTGACTACTTGCTTGGTTTTAGCCATTTCAAATGCTTTAACAATATTTCCAGAATTTCCTGAAGTACTTATGCCCACTAATACATCTCCTGGTTTTGTGATGCCTTCTATTAATCTTGCATAAATAACCTCATAGCTATAATCATTAGCGACAGCAGTTAAATAGGAAGTGTTGCAATGTAATGCTTCAGAGGGCAATGCTTTTCTGTCCTTATAAAAACGTCCTGAAAATTCAGCAGCTAAGTGTTGTGCATCAGCTGCGCTGCCACCATTGCCTGCAAAATAAACACTATTGCCGTTTTGAAAAGCAGTGGTTATTACTTTTACAACCGTATCAATTTGTGCAATTAAGTTAATATCCCCTAAAAGTGTTTGTTTTACTTTAATGGATTCGTTGATGATGGATGAAATTTTTTGATGATGCATATAAATGGGTGCTTGCTTTAAATTTCGTTATTATAATTGTTGGTACAAAGCTAAAAACTTTTCAGTCATTTGCGCCCAGCTATATTTTTTCTTTTCTTCAATAATATAGGGAATAAAGTGATTTTCGCCTAATTCATATAAGGTTTCAATCCCTTTTGCTATTGCGTTTGTATTTGGTGCAACAACAATACCTGTTTTTAAGTTGGGTACCGTATCCGCTAATCCGCCTACATTGGTCACCAACATTGGTTTTTCAAAGTGGTAAGCTAGGGGAGTAACCCCGCTTTGTGTTGCATTTTTATAGGGCTGTATTATAAAATCGGCGCTACAAACATAATTTTTGACTTCCCCGTCTGGGATATAGTTTGAATAGAAGATGATTTGATCTTGTAAACCAAGCGAATTTACTAATTCATGGTAAGCACTTGCATCCTCATAAAATTCTCCAACAATCATTAATCGAATACCTAATTTTATTATAGCATCATCAGCCATTGCTTGAATTAACAAATCAAGCCCTTTGTATTTACGAATATAGCCAAAAAATAAAATTATCTTTCCTTCATGTGGTAAACCTAAATTCGTCCTTGCATCCTTTTTAGTTATTGGATTACCGAAATGATTGAAAATAGGATGCGGTGAAATGGAAACAGGTTTGTGTGAAAATGTTTTTATGTCATTTTTTACTTTGTCACTCATGGCAATAAATCCATCTACTGTTTTTACGAAGTATTTGGTTAAAAATTGATCACCTATCCTTTTTTCATGTGGAATCATATTATCTACAATCGAAATGACCTTGGTGTGTTTGTTTTTTTTAGCAATTTTTAAAATCGTACCTAAACAAGGGGCTAAAAATGGAATCCAAAATCGAACTATAATTAAATCAGGTTTTTCTCGGTATAATTGTAAACCAATTTTAATCCAATTGAAAGGATTGATTGAATTTATACAAACTTCAATATTTACATTATTTGGTTTTGGATCAGTTGTATATTGAGTTTTCCCTGGGAATAGTAAACTAGGGTATTGTAAGGAGAATGTATCAATTCGTGTTTGAATACCTTTTTCTGTAAATTGGGTAGCTAATTTTTCATCGAAAGCAGAAAGGCCACCGCGTAAAGGCCAAGCTGGGCCAATTATGACCAATTTGTTTACCATCCTTGTTTATCTTCAATTAAATAGACATTTCTTTCAGCTGCATTTCGATTCACTAATTCTCCAATAAAACCTGCTAAAAATAATTGCATACCCACCATCATGGATGTTAATGCGATATAAAAACTAGGTTTATTTGTCACTGTATAATTAGGGTCTAATATTTTTCCTGTTACGATGAATCCAAAGGATATAAATCCAATCATGAAAAATAAGGAGCCAAGGAGACCAAAAAATTGCATTGGTTTTTTACCAAACTTGGATAAAAATTGGATGGTCATTAAATCTAAAAATCCATTGACAAAACGCTCCCAGCCAAATTTAGTTGTGCCATATTTTCGGGCTTGATGAACAACTACTTTTTCGCCAATCTTTTTAAATCCTGCCCATTTTGCTAAAATAGGAATGTATCTATGCATTTCGCCAAAAACTTCAATACTTTTCACCACTTTTAATTGATATGCTTTTATACCACAATTAAAATCATGCAGTTGAATGCCTGAACTTTTACGGGCTACTGCATTATAAATTTTGGAAGGAATATTTTTAGTGAAGGTGTTATCATATCTTCTTTTTTTCCAACCGCTCACCAAATGGAAACCCTCTTTGGTAATCATTTCGACAAATTCAGGAATTTCTTCAGGAGAGTCTTGTAAGTCAGCATCCATGGTAATAACGATATCCCCTTGTGCCGCCTTGAATCCTTCATTTAAAGCAGCAGACTTTCCATAATTTCTTTGGAATTTAATACCCTTTAAACAAGGGTATTCATTTCTCAAGTTGGCGATTGTTTTCCAGCTATTATCATCACTTCCGTCATCAATCATAATGACTTCATAACTAAAGTTATTAGATTGCATGACACGATGTATCCAAGCCATTAATTCAGGTAAGGAATCGGCTTCGTTAAATAGAGGTATGACAACGCTTACTTGCATATTAATAATTAAGCTGTAGGTTCAGCAAATGGATCAACTGGATTTTTTTTAGCAACACCAGCCCCAATTAAGGAAGCAATTACACCCATAAATGCGGTGCCAATAATTGCACCACCAATAGCAAATGGCAATAAAAATTTCTTAGTCATGCCTAGCCCTTGCTCAATCATCTCATCGGTCATTTGTGGATTTTCGGCCATTTTCTTTCTCGCTATTTCTAATATTTTATCAGGCATCTCAGGGAATAATATTTTTAAAGAAAGTGCCACATATATTACCGTAATAACGATGATTACAGAAGTTGTTTTAAAGCCATGTGCAAAAATATTGCCAAAGGTTACGTTGTTATTATTTTCATTAGCGTACATGATACAGCTGTATATTAAACCGCCAATTATTATGGCATAGTTTACGTAGTTAATCCAACTTACTTCGTATAAGTTAAATACAGTAACTATGATACTGATTAAAATTCCAAATGCACTTAATATGGCGCCTTTGACAATATGAGAAGTTACTTTATTTTCCATGATCGTATTTGTTTATTTTTAATATTAAGCCAAATGTAATTTGCCTTTGCTAAATACGCCTTTAATTTTTCCAGATAGTTTTATATCCCAAAAAGGGGAGTTGCCGGATTTACTTTTTGAATCCTTTTGCGTTAACAGGGTAGTCTCCGTTTTACTATAAAATGTAAGGTCGGCGATGGCACCTTCTGTAATTCCTGCGTTTTCTAATTTAAATATACTTCTAGCATTAAGCGAGAATAATTCCGCAATTCTATTGTCAGATAATGTAGGAAATAAATGTTGTATAGTAGCAAAGCTGGTTTCAATACTAGCAATACCGGCTTTTGCATTTTCAAATTCAATAGTTTTTGCATCCCAATCCTGCGGCATATGATGCGAGCTGATGCAATCAATGGTACCATCTTCAATTGCTTTGAATAAGGCTTCTTGATCTAGCTTCGTTCTTAGTGGTGGGAATACTTTTAATAAGGTATTATAATCTTTTAAATCTTCCTCGGTAAAAAATAAATGGTAAGGAGTTACACTGCATGTAATTTTCAAACCTTCTTCTTTAGCATTGCGTATTAGTGCAATTCCTTTTGCAGTACTTACACCTGTGATATGTAATTGAGAACTAGTGTATTTTAATAATTCGATATCTCTTGAAATAATTAATTCTTCAGCGATAGCAGGAATACCTGACAGACCTAATTTCGTTGATAATATTCCTTCATTCATTAAACCCAAACTCCCCAAACTTTTATCAATTGGCATTTGAATAACTACGCCATCAAAAGCTTTTACATATTGTAAGGCTTTCAAAAATAAAAGTGTGGACTGTACAGGGTATAATCCATCACTAAATGCAATAGCGCCATTTGAATGCATGTCAATCATCTCGGCTAGATCCTTTCCTTCAATTTTTTTTGATAGTGCACCAATAGGTAAAATATGAATCGGTAATTCTTGGCTATGTTGTTTTATATAAGTCACTTGTGACTTATTATCGATAACAGGGGTGGTATTGGGCACTACAAAAACTGTTGTAAACCCACCTTGGATAGCTGCATGAGCACCTGTGGTTAAAGTTTCTCTATGTTCCATACCTGGATCGCAAAAGTGAACAAAAGGGTCTATAAATCCTGGACTAACAACTGAATTTTTTAAATCGATTGTTTGATCCGCATCTCCTTTATATTTATCAGTAATGGAAACAATTTGTTGGTCTTTTAATAAAATGTCCTTAACCAACCCATTAAAAGGCGACCTCGTGTCTGTAATTTTAACTTGACTTAGAAGAATTGTCATCGGGTCTGTAAAATTTTAATGCAATATACCTTGATTTTTCTATTTAGGGTTAGATTACACGCGTTTTACTTAAATTTTAGCTTAAAAATCAGCTAAATAGCCCATTTTAAGAGGTATTTAGAATGTAGGCTACTTACAGTATTGATTCAAATAGCTGTCCACCCCAGAGTATCCTTTCCGCTTTGCCGTATTCAATGGCGTACAAATTAGATCCTTTTTACCTAAAGTGATATAACTCATCGCCATAAAGAATTCCGACTTTCCAGTATTTGCATTTGAGAATTGTACCGCTTTTTCAAAATAGGGAAGCGCTTTTAAATAATTGCCTCCTGAATAATAACTAATACCTGCGTTTTCATAATGCGTAAAGTTGGCTGGATCCAATTAAACCTTGATTGTCTTTTTTCCGCATGCTTACTTTTAAGAGAACAAAGTTAATTAATCAATTAATATTTCCACCTTTTTTGAATTAATCTTATAGCTAGGCATTGGGGCATTATTTTTTTCTAGGATGTCCTTAAGTAAAATAGACAGTTGTTTGGTTTTTGCTGGTTGTTGTAATGACAAATCAATATGTTCGCCAAGGTCATTAGACAAATTGTACAATTCTTTATGGCCGTTTCTTAAATCGTAAATCAATTTCCATTTACCTTGCCTAATGGCTGATTTGTAGTTAATTGCAGGCCCATCTAGATTCATCCATTTATTCGGATAATGCCAAACCAAAATACGATTTGTATCCGTGATTTTATTATTCTTTAATAATGGAACAAAACTTTTCCCATCAACTTTTTGAATAGTTTTAAAATTCTGCACACCTGCCATTGCAAGAATGGAAGGAAAGAAATCTTCTGCAATCACATATTGATTGATGGTGCTGTTTGATTTTACGACTTCTGGCCATTTAACAATCATGGGTACTCGAATACCGCCTTCGTACATGGAGCCCTTGCCTGCGCGTAATGGTAAGTTTTGAACATGCGCAATTTCACCTCTTGCACCACCTAAGCTTAAGCCACCATTGTCACTCATAAAAATAATAATGGTATTATTTGCAATATCTTTTGCAGATAGAAATTTCATGATATCACCCAAGCTTTTATCTATGGAGGCAACCATACTCGCATATTTTGCATTTGCGGTATCTAAGCCTTCCTCCAAATAGGATTGATAAAATTGAACGTCCGGTTGGATGGGAACATGCACTGCATAATGCGCCATGTTTAAATAAAAGGGCATTTTTAATCGAATGGGTTCTTCTAAACTTTTTATTGCTTCAAGCGTCAGTGCTTCAGTTAAATTCGTGTCTGAACCATGATAATTCATTAAATCGGGTACAGATTGATAGGTTGATTTTCCTGGGATATTACCATAATTATCTTTGCCATAATAGCTTTGCGGATGTCCTGCAGCATGCCCTGCAATATTGACCATAAAGCCCAGGTTTAAAGGGTTCGACATAGGCGTACCTGCTGAGCCCCAATGCGCTTTGCCAACATGTATCGTGTAATAACCTGCTTGTTTTAAAATTTGAGGGTAGGTGGTGATACTATTAATCTCAACCCCATTTATTTTCCATGGCGCAGGATTAAACTGAGCATCTTTGGCATCTGTCGTATTATTTTTTACTGGAGATGTCCAATTAGTAACACCATGATGTGTTACATTCATTCCTGTTAAAATACTTGTGCGGGTAGGGGTGCAAACTGAATTTGAATAAGCATTGGTGAACTTAACACCTTGTTTTGCTAATAAAGCAAGATTAGGTGTTTTGAATTGTTTATTTAATAATCCAACACTATCACCAAAAGGGACCGAACTATCCATCCATCCCATATCATCAATCAAGAATAAAATGATATTTGGACTTTTTGTCTGCTGGGCGTTTAAATGCCCCATATTAAGAAGGACTAAAAAGAATGGAATAAATATTTTAAGCATATCGGCATTAAAAATTCTAATAAATGTAATATTTTGATTCTATTACTTTTTTGTAATAGTATTGGAGCTGAGTAAAACATTTCTAGGATCCACTTCTATATTTTCCGGTATGCCCTTCACATTAAAAGATTGACTTAATTGTTTCTTATTCAAATTCATTTTTAATAAAAGGGGCGTTTTGCTGTCTTTAGTGAAGTAGCCTATCTCGATTGGGATATCAAAATTAAAATTTGTTAGTTGGGATTGTGTTAAATTAATATTGATTTTATGACTAGTTGCATCATAAGTCCATATTGCGTCAATTTTTGGATTCACTGGTTGGTACAACCATTGTTTAAAAAATATTTTCAAATCCAATCCAGCCGCTTTTTCCATCTCCATCCTAAATTCATCAGTAGTGGCATTGGCATTGTAAAACTTTTTATAATAAGATTTAATTCCTTTTTGAAAATTTTGTTCCCCTATTTTATCTCTTAACATATGTAAAAACCAAGCACCCTTTTGGTAGGTTAATCCTGTGGTGACAGCCTCTTTTTCAGCTGTTCTAGGAGCTATAATACTAAAATCGGGCATTTTTATGGTCATATCAAGAACTGCTTTTTTTGCTTTTATAATTCTATTATTATATTCAGCTTGACCATATTCATTTTCATAATATAGTAAGGTGAAAAAAGTAGCAAATCCTTCACTTAACCATGCGTCATCCCAGGTGGCTTCAGTAACTGCATTACCAAACCATTGATGTGCAATCTCATGAACAACTATATTTTTAGTACGTTCATCACCCTTGCCATTAACTAAGTTTTCTCCATAAAATATTGCAGAGGAAGTCTCCATTCCGCCATTCACACTGGGTGTTTGAATATTGGCTAATTTTTCATAGGCGTATGGGCCTACATACTTGGTATAAAATACCAATACCTTTTTAGTCGGCTCTTTAAAATCATAAAATCCTGCTTCTCTATTTTTTGAATAGACCCAGGTTTGAATTGATTTTCCTTCAAAATCATCCACATATTGTACTGCAAAATCAGCAACACCTAAAACAAATAACCAAGAAGATACAGGAACAGATTGCTTCCAATGCGTAAGCATTGTATTATTTCCTAATGAGGACTCTTCTAATAATAAACCATTCGAAACTACTTTATAATGGGCCGGGGCAGTTACAATAAATTCTGAAGTCGCTTTATCACTAGGATGGTCAAGAATGGGTAACCAATGTCTGCCGCGATTTGGCCAGTTCTCATTAAAAAAACTACGATCTCCAAATTTAGTAGCACCAATTCTTAAGCCATCAAAAGGAATGCCATGGTATTTAATGGTAAAAGTGATTGTTTCATTGGCAACAGCGCTTTTAGGTAAATAAATAATTAATGCATCATTTTCATGTGTGTAATTTACTGTAGTATTAGAAATACTAACGCCCTCTACTACCATTCCTTTGTCTTTCTTTTCCGTTGATTTATTGATTAAGTCTAAACGAAAATTTAGTATGCCTGCTTGCTTAAAATTAACAGTAACTTGGGTAGTACCAATAATTTCATCATTGCTGTCAGTTAAGCGCAATTGAAAAACATAGTGTTTGATGTCTATATTCTTATTAATTGGATATTGATCAGCCCAAGCAAATAAGGGTAGGGTGTATAAAATGATGTTGAAAAAATATTTAGTTACCTTTTTCATTATTATAGTGTTATTTTTTTTAAGTAATTACCTTTTGCGTCCACCTGCGGAGGTGTTGCACTATTTACAATGATTCCCTCTTTTGGAATGATTGTTCGTGTCATTTTACCATTGGCCATAATATCATAAGGCAAATCCATGAAGAAATTATTTACTTTAACTTGGAATTTTTGGAATCCTACTTCCTTAATGGTAATATCCAATACTTTAGTTGTTCTCAAATAAAAATCAAAAAATGGTTTTAAATTTTTATTGGAAGTACTGCTAAATAATTGTTCAACATCAGTGGTGGTTACAAAATTATCATAGGTGTATTTTGTATCTGTAGCCAGTTTTTTTAAGGTGGGGAAAAATATTTCATCCCCAATAACATAGCGTAAACTATGCATGAAAAAGGAGCCCTTACCATAAATGTCTCCTCCGGAATATACTAACTCTTCAGTTGCTTCATCAACGTCAGGAACAATGGGCATTCTATTTCTTGCGTTTTTACGATGCCCAGAAATAATTTCATCATAGGCAGTTTCGCCACCTATTTCCAACATAGCTAATGCTTCTGCATAAGTACCAATTCCTTCTTGAATCCACATATGACCCCAGTCCTTATTGGTTACTTTATTTGCCCACCACTCATGTGCATATTCGTGAAACAAATTTCCAGAGTATTCTTGTCCATTAATTGTTTTATAGCTAAACTTATTATCAAAAGTAATCATGGTTTGATGTTCCATGCCAGAATTAGGTACTTCTGCAATACCAATTTTTTCTTTTGCCCATGGGTATTCTCCAAAATATTTTTCTAAAATTTTACTATCTCTTTTTTTAGTTTCAATCACTTTTTTCGCATGTATGGTGTCTACTTCTAGTATATAATATTCAATAGGTACCTTGGTTCCCAAAACAGTAGTGTACTCATCTTTAATTACGTTGTATTTGCCAATATTGAATAAAATACAATAATTACTAATGGTGTAATTGGTTTTCCAATGGTAGGTAGATTTGTTCTTTTTAGTCGTTACACCCATTAATAATCCAGGCCCTGCCACCATTAAATTTGATGGAATGGTAATTTTTAAATCAGCCCCTTCATTAGGTTCATCACTCGGATGGTCTTTACATGGGTAATACATTTTTCCACCTTCTCCTTGTATATTGATGGACATCCAATCATTACCATTTTTATCTTTCGCCCATGTAAAACCACCATCCCATGGGGGTTTAATAGCTACTGGAGGTATACCATTGTATTCAACTAATACTTTTTGATTGCCCACTTCAAAACCAGTGGCATTCGTAATAAATATTTTATCATCATGTTGGTAAAAGGATGCAGGTTTATTATTCACTTTTACTTTTGTAACGGTATATAAATGAATTAAGTCGAGCAAGAGGGTATCCGTTTTTTTAGACAGGTTTAAACTAACTTCTGTGGAGCCGTTGATGGAATGGTTGATCATGTCCACTTCTAAAGCAATGGTATAATGCCTTATATCCATTATTGCTTGCTGTGGAATAAGTTTTCCCCCTGAAGTAAGGTATAAAATATCCCTACTATTAATATTGTCATCGTTTTGACTGAATCCAAATGTGCATTGTAATAAAATAATAAAAAGTGTTACACTTCTTAATATTCGAAATAACAATAAATTTCTAGTTTTAGCGTGCTTCATTTTTAATACTTTTTGATTTTTATATTATGGTTATAGTTTTAATAATATTACTTAAATATAATTTTTTTAAAGCAATCATAAAGAACATGTTTGAAATATTTATAAAATATTGAATTTCAGTAGATTGGGTCTTGTTATCTCCTAAATAGCTAATTATTTTATTGATTTAAGCGCTTTTAATAAACTATCTTCGTGCCACATTTAAGCGCTATGACATTTCAAGATTTAAACCTAAATACCCCCTTATTAAGATCATTGGAGGAATTAGGCTTTTTAACGCCCACCACCATTCAACATCGTGTTTTTCCCATAGTGATGTCAGGAGCGGACGTTTGTGGTATTGCCCAAACAGGTACCGGAAAAACCTTCGGCTATTTACTTCCTTGTTTAAGACAATGGAAATATGACAAAAATAAAGATCCCCAAATTTTAATTATCGTTCCAACCCGTGAATTAGTGGTACAAGTGGTGGAATCAGTTAAAAAATTAACTACTTACATGAGTGTAATCACTGTAGGTGTTTTTGGGGGCGTGAATATCAATACACAACAAATAGAAGTTGAAAAAGGGGTGGATGTTTTAGTGGCTACCCCAGGAAGATTATTTGATTTAATCATGAATGGCGCGTTTAAAACTAAAATGATTAAAAAATTAGTAATTGATGAAATGGATGAAATGTTGAATTTGGGATTTAGAAAACAAATCACCAATATTTTAGAGCTATTACCTAAGAAAAGGCAAAATTTACTTTTTTCAGCAACCATCACTGATGATGTTGAAAAATTAATGCATGATTATTTTAATGCACCCATCACCGTCGAAGCAGCTCCTACAGGTACACCTTTAGAAAATATTATTCAGACTGCTTATCATGTCCCTAATTTTAATACCAAAGTAAATTTATTAAATCTACTTTTGTCTACGAATGAGGCAATGACCAAAGTATTAATATTTGCTGCTACCAAAGCATTGGCAGATCAGTTATTTGAACAACTTGAAATTAAATTTCCTGAAATAGTAGGGGTGATCCATTCCAATAAAGATCAAAATTATCGTTTCAATACTGTCAAACAATTTAAAGCTGGGGTTTTTAAATATATCATTGCAACGGATGTTATGGCTAGAGGTATTGATGTTGCGGAAGTAACCCATGTAATTAATTTTGACACACCTGATGTACCGGAAAATTATATACATCGTATTGGCCGAACTGGACGTGCTGATAAAAAAGGAATAGCGATAACATTTACTACAGAGAAGGAAAAGGTTTTACAAAAAGGGATTGAAACCCTTATGAAACAAGATATTCCATTGTTGTCATTACCTGAGGAGCTTGAAATTTCAACTATTTTAACCGAAGATGAAAAGCCTAAGATTCGAATGAAGATCATACAAACTAAGGTTCCAAAAAAAGAAGAATCAGGCCCTGCGTTTCATGAAAAGTCTGCCAAAAATAGCAAAGTGAATAAAAGAAAGAATCACAAAGAAGATATGCAAAAAAAATACGGTAAGCCTAAAACTCGAGGGGCTAAAAAATAAAAGCACCCAATTGAGGTGCTTTTCGTAAATACATTATTTAAAGTTGTATTAAAATCTTTCTAATTTAGAAAAGAAGAAATTCCCTTCAATTTGTGCGTTTTCATCACTATCACTTCCGTGAACCGCGTTTTCGCCAATAGATGCTGCGAAATTCTTACGAATGGTACCTTCTGCAGCTTGTGCAGGGTTAGTAGCTCCAATTAATGTTCTAAAATCAGCTACTGCATTGTCTTTCTCAAGAATCGCCGCTACGATGGGGCCACTGCTCATAAAGTCAACCAATTCTCCATAAAATGGACGCTCTTTATGAACCTCATAAAATTGACCGGCTTGTGCTGGTGTTAAATTGGTCCACTTCATTGCCTTCACCTTGAAGCCGGCTTTGATAATTTGATCTAAAATTGCTCCTGTATAGCCTTTTGACGTAGCATCAGGTTTAATCATTGTAAATGTGCTGTTACTCATATATATTTTGTTGAAAGTTTTTAATTGAAGGCGCAAATTTACTGAAAAACATCTGATTTGTGTTAATTTTGTACACTTATGCAAGCAATTGAACAATTTTACCCAATTTTAAAGCAACCTTTTAAGGCTGTAATCACTGCACATCAAAAGCCAGATGGGGATGCGATGGGTTCTACGCTTGGATTATATCACTTTTTAAAACAATTGGGGCATGAGGTTAGGGTTATTTCCCCAACCAATTGGGCACCCTTTTTAGATTGGATGCCAGGAGTTGATCAAGTGATTGATTTTGAGGCCAATAAGAAAGAAGCAAGTCAAATTGTAGCTGATGCGGATTATGTATTTTGCTTGGATTTTAATATTCTACATCGCACAAAGCATTTAGAACCAATCATTAGAGACTCGAAGGCCTTAAAAATATTAATTGACCATCACCAACAGCCTGATAATCCGTCATTTGCCTATGGCATTAGTGACGTTAAAATGAGTTCAACCTGTGAAATGATCTATGATTTTATCGTACAATCTGGCCATAGTAATTTAATTAATTTGGACATAGCAGCCTGTTTATATACTGGGTTAATGACAGATACTGGGTCATTTCGTTTTCCATCAACTACCGCATCAGTGCATAAAATTATTGCCCATTTGAAAGAATTGGGTTTACAACATGCTAAAATTCATGAAAATATCTACGATAATTCTACAGAAGGACGCCTAAAGTTCATGGGAAATGCATTTTTGAATCGGATGACCGTACTTCCTGAATATAAAACTGCAGTCATGGCGATTCCAAAATCAGATATTTACAAATTTGAGTTAAAAACAGGGGATACGGAAGGGCTTGTTAATTATTTATTATCAATTGAAGGCATTAAATTTGCAGCCATATTAATTGATCGAGAAGAGGAAAGAAAATGGAGTTTTAGAAGCAAAGGTAACTTTGATGTTAATATATTTGCAAGAACTCATTTTGAAGGTGGTGGACATGCAAATGCTGCTGGTGGAAGATCTTCGAAATCATTGGATGAAACATTAAACGATTTTAAAACCATAATAGAAAACTATAAATCACAATTAACACAATTAAATTAAAAATGATAAAATCAACTTTAAAGTTAGTAGCTGCTATTGTATTGTTTGCAAGTTGTAATCAATATGAAAAAGCCCCTTCAGGAATGCTTTACAAAATCACTCATGGTAGTGGTAATTCAAAGCCATTGGCGCAAGGGCAATATGTAAAATTAAATATTGAGTACAAGTTAAAATCTAAAGACACTATTTTAAGTAGTACTTATGGTGTAATACCAGTTTATTTCCCAATTGATACCACAAGACTAGGTAAATATACTTTTACTGAAATTATTACAAAATGTAAAAAAGGAGATAAAATTGAATTTTCTTTAAGCATCGATACTTTAGTGAAAATGGGCGCAGTTCAAGTGAATGAAGTGTTTAAAGCAAAAGATATCATTTTAGGTAAAGCTGAAATTTTAGATGTATTTGCTGATGTTACAAAAGTAGATGATGATTACAAAAAAGAAATGGCAGCTGAAAAAAATAGAGAAATTAATGCGATTAAAGCATACTTAGCTAAAAACAAAATCAATGCAGTACAATCACCAGATGGTGTATTCGTTGTGGTAAAAGAAGCAGGTGATGCGACTAACAAGATTGACTCTACAAAAATTGCAAGCGTATATTACAAAGGTTATAATTTTAAAGGAGAAACTTTTGATACTAATATCAATCCTAAAGATTCAGCATCTAAGCCTTTTGAAGTAAAAATTGCAACTAATTCAGTGATTCAAGGTTGGGATATTGGATTACAATACTTTGGTAAAGGTGGAAAAGGAAGTTTATACATTCCTGCAATGTTGGCCTATGGCCCTCAGCCGAATGGTCAAATTAAAGCTTATGAAAATTTAGCGTTTGATATTGAAGTGGTAGATGTAACTTCTAAATCAATGTCTGCACCTCCTTCACCTTTAGGCGCAAACAAATAAATTCAATTTTATTTAATAGAAATATGGAGAACTCCTTCCCGTTTTGGGAGGGAGTTTTTTATTGTAGATAGGGCAATAATTCAATTATTTGTTTTGCTTCTTTTACATCATGTACCCTTAGTATGGAAGCTCCATTCATTAATCCTAATGTATTTAAAACAGTAGTCCCATTTAACGCATCCGCTGGACCAATACCCAATGTTTTGTAAATACTTGATTTTCTAGAAACGCCTAATAAAATAGGGAGGTGGAGTACTTTTAATTCATGTAATCTTTTAACGATATCAAAATTTTCTTGTACTGTTTTTCCAAATCCAAATCCTGGATCCATGACCCAGTTTTCAATACCGAAGGAGGCCAATAATTCCTTCTTCATTTCCATATAATCTATGATAGCGGAAATAATATCAGACCTATTTTCAATCTGGTGCATGGTCATTTGGTTTCCAGTAATATGCATGGCAATATAACCTGCCTTGTATTTTGAAACTACTTCTAAAATTTTAGTATCAAAACTGGCACCACTGATATCATTGATGATATGCGCCCCAGCATTTAGGGCATGTTCTGCAACTATTGGATTAAAAGTATCAATGGATATCAATTGCTTGGGGAATTGATTTTTTAGCGCTTCTACATAGGGAATTAAATTGGCAAGTTCGGTAGCTGTATTTATAATCTCAGCACCAGGTCGGGTACTTTGTGCGCCAATGTCTAAAATTTGAGCACCCTCCGAAATCATTTGTGTTGCTTTTGTCAATAAGCCCGCAATGGATTTTGCCCTGCTATTTTCATAAAAACTGTCATGGGTGACATTAATAATCCCCATAATTTGAGGGGTATTTAATTCCCATTTCCCGTTTTGAGCGACATTTATGAACATAGTTTTATTATAAAGTGGTTATTGATTATCTTGCAACTGTTCAAAGATATTAACTAACATAGTAATTAGGTCAATTTTCATGAGTCAAACTTCCGCACAATTTGATCAAGCCATTGCATCATGCAGTGATATTTTCATCAAAAAAACCAAAGATTATGGTACTGCTTGGCGCGTTTTAAGAATTATATCAGTCGTGGATCAAATATTCATTAAAGCGCTCAGGATTCGAACCATTCAAGATATTGGTACCCAAAAAGTGGGTGATGACATCGCATCTGAATTCCAAGGAATCATAAATTATTCTGTAATTGGGCTTATCCAATTAAAATTGGGGGATCCTAAAGTGGATGAACTACCTGTTGAAAAAGTGCAGGCCATGTACCATGAATATGTCAATTTTGCTAAAACGACCATGCTGGATAAAAATCATGATTATGGGGAAGCATGGAGGGACATGAGTCAAGAAAGTTATGCGGATTTAATCTTAATGAAATTAATGCGCACAAGACAAATTTTAACCAATGATGGAAAAACATTAATCAGTGAAGGGATAGATGCAAATTTTGTGGACATATTAAATTATGCTGTTTTTGCATTAATTCAAATAGGAGATGGCAAACATTAAAATATGCTTATGCAAAACTTTATAAAAATAATTCGTTGGAGTGTAGGGTTGTTATTTATTTTTTCTGGCTTGATTAAAGCCAATGATCCTTTGGGACTAAGTTATAAAATGCAAGAATTTTTTGAGGTTTGGGGTATGATCTATTTCAATGATTATACTTTGGCATTATCCTTAATAATGAATACCCTTGAAATTCTTGCTGGTGTCGCGTTACTCATCAAATTTCCCTACAAGCAAACTTTATGGTTATTATTAGGTTTGATTATTTTCTTTACGTTTTTAACTGGGTATGCATTATTTTCTGGTAAAATTAAAACCTGTGGCTGTTTTGGAGATTGTATCCCTTTAACACCGCAAACCAGTTTTATAAAAGACATTATTTTATTTATTTGTATTGTTATATTATTATTTACACAAAAAAAGGTAAAAGCAATTATGCATCCGGGTGTTGGAGTAAGTATTTTATTAATCACTACATTTTTGGTGGGGTATGGTCAAAAACAGGCCTTAACTCATTTGCCTTTGATTGATTGCTTATCTTATAAGCAAGGCAATGATATTAATGAGAAGATGAAAATACCCGATGGCGCAGTTTCAGATAGTGTTACCATCATGATGGAGTTTGAAAAAGAAGGTAAAAAATATTTTTTTGACGCCAATAATTTTCCAACTGATTTTGATTCAACCTATGTTTACATCGACAGAAAAGAATTAGTGGTAAGTAAAGGGAATGGTCTTAAAGCAGGTATTGGCGATTTTACTTTAACTACGCTATCTGGACTAGACACTACCCAAAAGATTTTCAAAACGCCCATACCTTATGTTTTAGTTTTTGCGGGCTATGTGGATAGCAGCATCCCTTGGAATGAAATGATAGTAAAGCTGAGAGAAAAATATAAGTTAATATATATTGTCACTGCTGATAAGGCCGGTGCCATTCAATCATTGCCAGGTCTCAATGTACTCATCGGTGACATCACCATGATTAAAACAGCCGCTAGAGTTTGGCCTACCATTTTTGTAATGAATGGGTCTACCATCATGCAAAAAATTACCTATCAAGATTATATTGCTAAATAATTGAATAAGACAATGTATTTAATGGTAACTTGTAAGGAGTCACTTTTAAATTTATTTGTATGTCAAAAATTAAAGAAATTTTAATCAAAAAAGGCCTCCATTTTAATGTGGTAGACCCAGAGACAAAAGTGCTGGATGCTTTAACAATAATGAAGACAGAAAACTTAAGCTATGTGGTTGTTAAACTAAAAAATCAATTTTTAGGTATCATGTCGGAACATGATTATGTACAAAAGGTCAAATTACAAGGAAAGCAATCCAATTTACTATTAGTTAAAGATATCATGAACCATGATTTACCGATTGTAAGTTATGAGGAGGATTTGAAACGTTGTATGGTTTTAATGAATGTTTATAAAACAAGGTACTTACCTGTATTTGATGAAATTGAATTCAGAGGAATACTTACGATGAATGACTTAATGCGTGAAGTGATGCATGATGAAAAGCCTATTAAATAATATTTAATTTATTTAATGATCACTTCGGAGATTACATTTTCTCCCATCATTTCATTGACTCTTTGGATAATTTGCACTTTTTGAAAACCCAATTCGTTTTTTAATGGGCCGATACTTGTTTCAATGAAAAGCTTTTGATTAAAAATGTAAATTTTATCAGTGTATTTGGCTACAGTAACGCCCATAATTTCAGACCAAACTTCCTCAATTTGAGCAGCCCTAATTCCATTTTTTAATTTACTTGTTTGTACGAATTGCTTTAAAGCGTCGCCTAATTTAAATATTGCCATAACGAAAGACCAAGTTACGTTTTTAAATTTCAATTAATTGATAACTACTCAAATGTTTGCCCAATAATTGGGTTAATCTGTCCTTATGTGTATCGGTGATAAACACTTGTCCATCAGTGGATTTACTTACCCAGGCCAGTAATTGCACCATTCTTTGCTCGTCTAATTTTTCAAATATATCATCCATTAATAATATAGGTGAAAATCCTTTGTATTTTTTTAAGATCATCCATTCCGCAAGTCGTATGGCGAATAGTAAACTTTTTCTTTGTCCTTGAGAGGCCTCTTGTTTAAAAGGTTGATTTTGTATCGTAATCACCAAATCGTCCTTGTGGATACCCACATTAGTGCGATGGAGTAAAGTATCCTTGGGTAAAGATTGGTCAAGTAATATTTTAAAATCCTGGTCACTTAAAGCCGATTGGTAATTAATAGAAATAGCATCGGCTTGTCCTGCTAAATGTTGGTATAGATTTAAAACTTCGGGTAACCATTCCTGCATTAATTTATTTCGATATTCATAAATGGGCTTTCCATTATCTATTAATTGTTCATTCAGTGTTTCTAAAAGTAAAGCATCTAAATTTCCAGTTTCGCTCGCTAATTTTAACAAGCTATTTCGCTGCAATAAAATTTTATTGTATTGAATTAAATATTTTAAATAGGGGGGATGTATTTGACATAACAAACTATCCATTAATTTTCTGCGTTCTTCACTTGCCCCTGTAATTATTTGTACATCATCCGGGGCAATCATCACACAGGGAATTTTACCTAAGTGTTGTGAATGCTTCGGGTACATTTCTTCATCGAAATAAAATTCCTTTTTTAAATTTTCTCTGATGATACAGGAAATAGTGACTTCGTTATTATTGATATTGTATTTCCCGTCAATTCTTAATCCCTGATAGGCGTGGTGTACATTTTGGGCATCGGGTCGGCTGAAGTAACTTTTGGTAAAGGACAAATAATACAAGGCATCTAAAACATTTGTTTTTCCAACACCATTGGGACCGACAATGCCTACAATACGATCCGTAAAGTGGAATTCCTTTTTTATGTAATTCCTGAATTGTACCAATGAAAGTTGCTGAATCCCCACCATGTGTGCAAAATACAAAGGGTTTCATTAAGCACCTTAAAAATTGAGAAAAAGGGTGTAATTTTATTAAAATTTAACGGAATGACGCTGATCAGTGAACAACAGCTACCGAGCATTATTAAAAGGTTGGCACACCAAATTTTGGAAACTTATCCAGGTTTAACCAATGCAGTGATTGTTGGCTTACAACCTAGGGGGATATTTTTAAGTGACCGAATTGTAGCCGCTTTGCACCAAGAATTGCCTGCGGATCAAGTAGTTTATGGGAAATTAGACATTACCTTTTATCGGGATGATATACGTAGAGAATTACACTTAGCAACGCAAACTGATTTGCCCTTTAGTATTGAAGGGAAAACGGTTATTTTAATTGATGATGTATTATTTACAGGTCGAACCATCAGAGCAGCGTTGGATGCCTTATTGGCTTTTGGGCGACCATCAAAGGTTTCTTTATGTGTTTTGGTAGATCGCAAACCGAGTCGGGAATTACCCATCCAACCGGATTTTACTGGCAAGGAAATGATTGATGCGTCCCCTTATAAAGTGAAAGTTAGGTGGAAGGAAAATGATGGGGTAGATGATGTAATACTCCTAGTGGACTAAAATAGTGTGGAATTGACATGGCAGGTTGAAAAAAATATACTAATTTTGTTTTTTAATGGCACTAACTACCAAACATCTTCTTGGTATCAAGGACCTCACGCAAGAGGATATCCAACTTATTTTATCTACTGCAACGCAATTCAAGGAAGTTTTACAAAGACCAGTTAAAAAGGTTCCAACCTTAAGGGATGTAACTATTGTTAACTTATTTTACGAAAATTCAACTAGGACAAGAATTTCATTTGAATTGGCTGAAAAACGTTTATCTGCAGATGTCGTTAATTTTACGGTGTCCAATTCCTCTGCTGCAAAAGGCGAAACCTTATTAGATACAGTCAATAATATATTGTCCATGAAAGTGGATATGGTGGTAATGAGGCATAGTGCTTCAGGGGCGCCACACTATTTGGCAAAGCATATTGATGCGGCCATTATTAATGCAGGGGATGGGATTAATGAACACCCTACACAGGCTTTATTGGATGCCTTTTCAATGCAGGAGAAACTAGGACAATTGGCTGGTTTAAAAGTGGCCATTATTGGAGACATTATGCATAGCAGGGTTGCTTTAAGTAATATTTATTTACTTAAAAAAATGGGTGCTGAAGTAATGGTTTCTGGACCACCTACTTTAATACCTACTTATCTTCAAGAAGCAATGGATATCAAGGTTGAATATAATATCGACAAAGCCCTGGCTTGGTGTGATGTGGCCAATGTACTCAGAATTCAATTAGAACGTCAAAATCAGCCTTTATTCTCCTCTTTAAGAGAATATAACATGGCTTATGGTATCACGAAACAAAGGTTGGATAAGCTTTCAAAGGATATCGTGATTATGCATCCAGGCCCGATCAACAGAGGGGTAGAAATTGATAGCGATGTGGCTGATAGTGCACATTCCATCATTTTAGACCAGGTGGAGAATGGGGTAGCAGTAAGAATGTCTTGTTTATATCTGTTGACTGGACGAACTAATCCAGCATAATTGCTTTAGTTGTTCCCAATTTTCCTAATTTTAAGCCATGCAAAGAATCTGTTTATTTCCTGGAACTTTTGACCCAGTAACATTAGGTCATATAGATATCATTAATCGATCCTTGCCATTATTTGATAAAGTAGTGGTGGGTATTGGAATTAATGCTTCTAAAAATCCCATGTTTACAGCAGACCAACGCAGGTTATGGTTTGATGAAATATACAAAGACCAACCAAAGGTGGAAGTGGCTACCTATGATGGATTGACCGTGAAATTTTGTCAATCCATAGGCGCCCATTTTATTTTAAGAGGTATTAGATACGTTAGTGATTTTGAATATGAAAAAACAATCGCTGATGCCAATCGAACCATGGATCATACTATTGAAACTATTTTTTTAACAGGGGAACCTAAATATACCTCAGTGGCATCGACCATTGTAAGAGATATTATCAGGAATGGGGGAGATGCTTCTCCATTTTTACCAGAAGCGGTTATTAAAACCTTGAAATAGCAAGTCAGATTTATTGTAACGAATGTAATGAAACTTTTTTAGGATTAAATTTCATTAATTTTTATTCTGTACGCTTCAATCACTTCAATAATAGTAGGGTAGGTTTGTTCTAAACAATTTTTTACGGTGGCAAGTGAATGCCATTCAATTTTTTCAATATCCTCTGATATTTGAGGAATACCTATTTGTGCAGCTGGAATGGTCATATGAAACCAATAGGTTCTTTTAATTACTTCTTGATTTAAGTGCGTGTCAAAATAGGTATGATTTGTAAATTTCAATAATTCATGCAATCGTATATTTTTAATCCCAGTTTCTTCTTCCACCTCTCGAACCGCGCAAGTTTGAATCGTTTCGCCTTCGTCCAATTTTCCCTTAGGTAAATCCCAGAATCCCCTTCTGAATATCCAAAGTATTTGACCTTGTGGGTTGGTGACTAGGCCACCAGCAGCGATGATTTGTGTAGGCATAAAATGTGTAAAGTATTTAATAAATCTTGCAACGAATGTAGCAATTTGACTTTAATTTCGCTCTACGAATTTACAATTATGACAAATCAAAAAGCCGTAGCGGAAAAATTATTACAAGTTGGAGCAGTAAAATTAAGTCCAACCGAGCCATTTACATGGGCAAGTGGTTGGAAAAGCCCAATATATTGCGATAATAGAAAAGTATTATCCTTCCCCTATGTGCGTGATTTTATTAAAAGTGAAATGTGTAATGTAATTTTTGAGAAATTTGACGTAGCTGATATGTTGGCTGGTGTAGCCACAGCCGGAATACCATGGGGTGCCATGGCCGCGGACCAACTAAAATTGCCGTATATCTATGTAAGACCAAAACCAAAAGAGCACGGATTGGGCAACCAAATAGAAGGTGCTTATGCTACGACCAATAAAATTTTAGTCATTGAGGATTTAATTTCCACTGGTAAAAGTAGTTTGCAAGTGGTAGATGTTCTCAGAAATGCTGGATTAGAGGTGGTTGGAATGGTCTCCATTTTTAATTATGGATTTGATATTGCTGATGAAGCATTTAAAAAAGCAGGCGTTCCATTTATATCATTGACCAACTATGCCAGTTTAATTGAATTAGCTGTTGAAAAAGGAGATGTGGATGCGAATACGCAGGAGATGTTAATGGACTGGCGCAATAGCCCATCCACTTGGAACCAATAAAGCATCTGGAATTCGTAATTATATAAATTAGTTTTAAATTTTTTCAAATAAAATAAGCTAATAAGTAATTTGAAAAAAAGGGCGTTTTATAATTTTAACAAAAATTCGTCTTAGTTCCTTCCACTAAATAGGGAAGCCAAATTTAATTTTTGGGTAGTTTCAAATTCAATCGGGATGGTTTTAGTAAACATACCCTTCGATAAAGTGGAAGTACCTTTTACACTTATTTTCATCGGTTTATTGAAAATCAAATCAATACTATTTTTGAGAAGACTTGTTAAATCAACTTCCATAATAGCAGGCAAATCAAATGCAGCATTTGCCGGGATATTAAAAACGGTATCCAAATGGTAATGTGTAAATTTTTCATCGTTAATAAAAATATCTGCGTCTAATTTATTTAAGGCCAATGAAAAAGAATTAGGATTTTCATAGGTAAATTCAGCCTTAAATACATTTTTTCCAAAACTGGCTTTTTCAATTTTAATTGATTTCAACCCTTTAAAAATAAAAGGTTGGGGTTGACTGCATGAAGTAAGCAATAATAAGAAAAGCGAAAAAATAAATAAGGAAGGATTGATTCGAAACTGCATTTTTAATATTTGTATAAAATTATTAGTTATTTATTGATTATGGAAATATATTTACATATAGCCATTATCAGATTTACACATGTCCGAACCAATTTTTAAAACAGACCTACAATATTTTGGAAGCATTCATTTTGTGAAAACCTTAATGGAAAATAAAAATGTGCTGTTTGATCTTGAAGCGCCATTTACAAAAATGAGCTTTAAAAATAGAATGGTTATTATTACTTCACAAGGGCCATTAATGTTAACGATACCCATTGTTGGCGGACGAGATCAAAAAACGCCCATCAAGGATATTACAATTGCTTATGATAGCCCTTGGAGCGCGCAACATTTAAAATCCATTACCACCAGTTATAAAAGGGCCCCGTATTTTGAATATTACGAACAAAGTTTACATGCATTGTATTTAAATAAACCAGCAAAATTGGTTGATTTTTTACTGCTTTGTTCAGTATGGCTACAAAGTCAATTAAAAGTGAATTGGGATTTAAACCAACCCCAAGATCAAGTTACAGTAGATGCTTTGTTAAAATACCAAGATCCTTGGTTGCCAAAAAATTACAGCCGAATTGAAGGATTGCCAAAGTATCAGCAAGTATTTGCAGATCAAAATGATTTTATTGCAAACGCATCCATATTAGATATGTTATTTTGTGTGGGAGGAAGAGAGATTAATAAATTATGGGATCCTCCAGTAAGGTAGTATCAATATTTTGAGGATGCGTTTGGAGGAATTCCTTTGTCCACTTTTCATATTGCTTTATTTGCTCTAATTCCTCACTCTTTAACAAATAGTCCAAAGCCTCTTTTAAATTACTTGCTTTCGCTAATTTTTGATTCAACAAATCTCTTTTTAATTGGTAATTGGAGAAGATAGCACGAATTAATAATTTGTCTGCAATTTTATAGGATTCATTTTCTTTCTCTTCTTGATAAGTAGCAAATTGGGAAGTGGGTTCATGTTTTTTAATCCATATCATAGTTTGATCAACCAAGTTAGCATAGGTTTCATTCTTTAAATCATGGCTGTGTTTTTCCTTTATGCTTTTAATGATAAGCGATGGCTCCAAAACCTTTATTGCCTTTTTAATAGGAACCGCAATAGTGAAGTTATTATTTTTAGCTGTTTCATTTGCAATTAAAGTAGACGGCTTATTATTAATTGATGTAACAGTTCGAGTGGAAAAAAAAATACAAGTTGCAAATACCATGCCCGTCATTAATTTAAATAATAATTGTTTACTTGTATTGGTTTTGATATTGTTAAAATATTGTATTCTTTTCAATAATTCACTTTGTGATCCCAAAATGCCTATGGCAAGGGTTGCATTTTTTTGGATGCGCTTATTTACATGTTCTGCAATTTTCAACAATGCATTCATGTATTCAATTTTTTTAGGATTGTTTTGAATAACGATTAAGTCGCAAGCAATTTCTCTTTGCAAACTCATTTCTTTGTTGAGTAAAATTGAAAATGGATTGAAAAATAGGATGGTTTGATTAAGGTTAATGATGATATTAACAATATAATCCTTTCTTAAGATATGCGCTATTTCGTGAATTAAAATAGTTTCAATTTCCTTTGTGGTAAGCTGATTGCAAATGGCGATTGGAAGTAACACAATTGGGTTAAGCCATCCAAAAGTAATAGGTGCATCAATCTGATTACTTAAGCCAATTTTAATATTCGCAGTATTTTTTAAGAGTTGGGGAGGTAGGGTGGTTGTTAAAAAAGCAGACTGACTAAAATTTGCCGACTTTTTTAAACCATAGATATATTTAAACTGAAATAAAATTCTTGCTAAAAAGTAAATCAACATCAAACAATAGGCTAATCCAATTAAAGGGAGCCATTGGATAACATTGTTATTATTGAATGGGATTGTAATAGTCGCTATTTTAGCGGTAATGAGCAATAAACTAAAACTATTTGGATAAAAAACGGTTAATAAAAATTGTACTAAACTTATTGCTTGAATGGTGCCAGCAAATAGAAATAATTGCGCTGGCTTAATATTACCCATCCATTTTACACACTCATACATCAAATATAATATAGCCATAAAGCCTATATTATTTATTAATGCATTAGGTATATTGGAAAGTAGTAGCATAATACAATTGTATTATTATTTATTTTGTAATGAATTGATCATTATTTTGATTTGATCTAAATCATTTTTAGAGGTATGATGCGTGCCCAAGGCTTGTAATACTAATTGAGACGCATTACCACCAAATAAAGTATGGATCATTTTATTTAAGTATTGCTCCTGTGCAATTTCTCTTTGAACAGTAGGGGTGTAGATATGTGTTTTAGACATTACATTACGCGTGACCAAACCTTTTTCATTCATGATCTGCATTAACTTTAAAGTGGTCGTGTAGCCAACATCCTTTGTTTTTTGTACAATTTCATGCACTTCACGAACGGTAGCCGTTTGTTTATCCCACAGTATACTTAAAATGTCTAGTTCACTTTCCGTGGGTTTAAAAGTCTTGCTCATAGTTTATACGATTATATTCGTAAGCAATCTACGAAATGTTTTCTAATAAAAAAATCCACCCCCGAAAAACAGGGATGGATTTATGTTAAAGTTTATTAAAAAGGGCTTTCGAAAATTAAGTGCTATTTGTTTGGTTTGGTATTTAAATATTGACTGTATTTCGCATTTTGCGCTTCTGTTAAAGCTTGACCGTTTACAGTAATTTGACCATTTTTAATTTGAATGCTTACTTTGTCTTTAGGAGCTAAGCCATCTTCTTGTAAGGCTTGTACTAAAGTTTTGGTATCCGCTGTAATCGTCACAGTTTTTGAAGTATCAGCAATCATCATAGCTGATGCAGCTGTATCCGTATTAATCACAGATATTTCAACTGTTTGTGTTTTCACTTCAGTTGTTGCTTTACTAGCATGAATTTGCGCTAGAGAAGGGGCAATGACTAATGAAACAATCGACATTAATTTGATCAAGATATTCATCGAAGGACCAGATGTATCTTTAAATGGATCTCCCACGGTATCTCCTGTAACAGAAGCTTTATGTGGTTCTGATTTTTTATAGAACATCTCACCATTGATCTCAACCCCTTTTTCAAATGACTTTTTAGCATTATCCCAAGCACCACCAGCATTGTTTTGGAATATACCCATCAATACACCGCTTACAGTTGCACCTGCTAAAAAACCACCTAATGCTTCTGGACCCATGGTGAATCCAATTAAAATAGGAGAGATGATGGTAATCGCACCTGGTAACATCATTTTTTTCAATGATGCTTCCGTACTAATGGCCACACATTTTTCATATTCTGGTTTGCCTGTACCTTCCATAATTCCGGGAATGGTACGGAACTGACGACGCACTTCCTCCACCATTGCCATTGCAGCTTCTCCAACCGCACGAATAGCTAAGGAAGAGAAGATGAAAGGTATCATTCCACCTACAAATAAAGCCGCTAAAACGTCCGCTTTGTAGATATCAATATGTTGGTTATTCGGCATCGCTACACCCACAAAGGCTGCGAATAATGCTAATGATGTTAATGCTGCAGAAGCAATGGCAAATCCTTTTCCACTCGCTGCTGTTGTATTACCAACTGCATCTAAAATATCTGTTTTTTCACGGACTTCAGCTGGCAATTCACTCATTTCAGCAATTCCACCTGCGTTGTCTGCAATTGGACCAAAAGCATCAATCGCTAATTGCATTGCTGTTGTAGCCATCATACCTGCTGCTGCAATTGCTACACCATATAAACCTGCGCAATAGGATGAACCAAAAATACCTGCAGCCAATACGATAATTGGCATAAAGGTCGATTCCATACCAATTGCTAATCCACCAATAATATTGGTAGCGTGACCCGTGCTTGATTGTTTGATAATACTTAATACTGGGCGCTTACCCATTGCAGTATAATACTCCGTAATGATACTCATTAAAGTTCCTACGATTAATCCTACAGCGATAGCACCAATGACACCGTTTCTTGTAAATTCAATACCACGTAATGACATGGTTTCAGGTAAAATATAAGTTACAAGGAAATAGCAAGCAATAGCTGTTAAAATCATTGAACCATAATTACCCATATTTAAAGCCTTTTGAACAGTTGCGGTGTTCATCCCAGCAGTTTCACTAATTCTAACAAAGAAAGTGCCAATGATGGATAATAAGATACCTACACCAGCAATCATCATAGGTAACAAAATAGGAGACAAACCTCCAAAAGCGTCAACTAATCTTCCACCACCCACAGCGGTTACTTCTTGTCCTAAAACCATTGTAGCTAATACAGTTGCAACATAAGAACCAAATAAATCGGCACCCATTCCAGCAACATCCCCTACATTATCACCTACGTTATCTGCAATCGTTGCCGGATTACGCGGATCATCTTCCGGAATACCTGCTTCTACTTTACCTACTAAATCAGCGCCTACATCAGCCGCTTTTGTATAAATTCCACCACCCACACGGGCAAATAATGCAATTGATTCAGCACCTAATGAAAATCCTGTTAAAACCTCAATGGTTCTTAACATTTCAGAAGGATCTCCATTTACATAGAACATGCTTTTCAACACTAAAAACAAACCTCCCAAACCTAATACAGCTAAACCAGATACCCCTAATCCCATTACGGATCCACCAGTAAAGGACACTTTTAAAG
The DNA here is from genome assembly GCA_009693715.1 of Chitinophagaceae bacterium. GTDB lineage: Bacteria > Bacteroidota > Bacteroidia > Chitinophagales > Chitinophagaceae > Sediminibacterium. The sequence goes on along the minus strand of SHWT01000001.1, from coordinate 4,317 downwards.
CTTGCGCCAAACTAGTTTTAGCAGCCTGCGCTGTTCTTACATTTGCTTTGGTAGCTACTTTCATTCCAATATATCCTGCAGTAGCACTAAAAACAGCACCAATAATAAAGGAAATAGCAATACTCCAATGACTTTCAGCATTTTTAGTGGCCATAAATCCTAGCAATAAAGCGACAATTACCACAAAATAGCCAAGTATTTTCCACTCAGCTTTCAAGAAAGCCATAGCACCTTCAGCAATGTAAGTGCTGATCTCTTTCATACGTTCGTTACCAGCATCTTGCTTAGATACCCAATTAAATTTCAATAAGGTATACAATAAACCTACAATACCCATTGCCGGAACGGCATAAAACAAACAATCATTGATACATTCTTTCATAAGAAACTTATATTCGGTAGTTAAAATTAAGGGGATGCAAAAATAGGGCAGAAAATCCAAAAAAAGGCAAAAAAACCCAGTTTACTCTTCTAAACTTGTCGTATCCTCCTTGCCTGTAAAAACGGAAGCAATTTGCTTGCCTTTATAAATGGAGCTATTGTATCTATTGCCCAATATGATAATCGTGGCAGTTTCACGTATTAGCCTGGTAAAAACCGTGTTATTGCCATGCCACCAGCCATTATGATAGATGAGTTTTTCCTCATTTGGATTGGCCAAAATACGCCATCCTAATCCATAATTATGGAAGTATTTGTTGGTAGGACTTTTGGGTTCATAAGCCATATCCATCGTAGCCTGTTGTAAATATTTACCCTCAGTTAATGCTTTATCCCATAAAAACATATCTCTAGCTGTACTATATATATTTTTGTCCCCGTATATACAATCGTATTTCTCAATTTTATAAGGCACCATTTTAGCGTTATAAGATGGGGTGTATTTTCCGATGGAGGAAGCGTCAAAAATATAAGTATTCTCCATTTTCAAAGGTTTGAAAATGTTTTCCTTCATATAGATAGGAAAAGATTGACCAGTTATTTTTTCAATGACCAATGCAAGTAAAACATAATTGGTATTACAATATTTAAATACGCGATCTGGAGAGGCTTGTGGCAAAGGTTTTCTTGCGACCATATAATCCAACACATCTTGGTTATTGTACAATCCGGTTTTAAAAGGAGCTTCGTTTTTGATTAGTTTTAAACGCTTAATCCATTTACCTTTTTTATTTTTTACCCTTACAGAGGCATACTTTTTAGATTCCATAAAATAAGTGTAATCAGCCAATCCACTGCGATGCGATAATAACTGTTCAATGGTGACCTCTTTATATGGGAACTTATTTAAGTATTTTGCTACTGGGGCTTTCAGATCTAATTTTTCCTGCTCCCATAATTTCAAGGCCGCCATGGCCGTAAAAGTTTTGGAAATGGAAGCCAAATGAATGGGTGTTTCGGGTTGTATTAAAGTTTTATTACTATAATTGGAATACCCTTTGTAATCTTCAAATACGACTTGGCCATTTTTAGCCACCAAAATTTGACCACTAAAGCCTTTATTACCTAATAGGGTTTCATATTTGGCCTTAACCTCCATCATTAATTTTTCCTTATCCGTAGGGCTTAATTTTTGGTAGGCAAATGGGTAATTGACCAAAGGATTAGGACCTTGGCTTGTTCCACAAGCCGAACTTAAAAGAAATATTCCTAAAATTAAGGTGAGTCTCACAATCATCTGTTCGCTTTTAATAGGGTGCAAAAGGGATAAGTATCTACAAAATAACGCTTCAATGACTTAATTTATTGTTATTGAATACAAAACAGTTATTTTTTTTAACTTTGTAGCATGAGCAACATTGACAATACCAGCTATCCCAAGGCCAAAATCAAAGTTTTATTTCTAGAAAATATCAGTGATAAGGCGGTGCAGTATTTTAAAGAACAAGGATATACGGATGTTAAAAAAATATCGGGTGCTTTAAGTGAGGAAGAATTAATTAAAGCAATTAAGGATGTGCATATTTTAGGGATTCGTTCTAAAACATTTATTTCAAAAAAAGTATTAGATAGCGCTAAAAAATTACAAGCCATTGGTTGTTTTTGTATTGGTACTAATCAAGTAGATATTAAAGCTTGCAAACAAAAAGGCGTTGCTGTATTTAATGCCCCTTATAGTAATACAAGAAGTGTTGCGGAATTAGTCATTGGTGCATCTATCATGTTGATTCGTAAAATAGTGGATAAAAATAAAGCGGCACATGAAGGCATTTGGAATAAAGAAGCCAAAGGAAGTTTTGAATTAAGAGGAAAAACAATGGGCTTAATTGGGTATGGAAATATTGGTACCCAAACAAGTATCATGGCAGAAGCGATGGGCATGAAGGTAAAATTTTATGATACGGATGCAAAGCTTCCACTAGGCAATGCACAAGCGGTTAAATCATTAAAGGATTTAGTAAGTAGTTCAGATATTATTTCAATTCATGTGCCGGAAACCAATCAAACTAAAAATTTAATTAGTGCGGATGTGATCAAGCAATGTAAGCAAGGTGCAATATTAATAAATTATGCTAGGGGAGAAGTGGTTGACTTGGATGCTTTAAGTAAAGCGATCAAATCAAAAGCGTTATCCGGCGCTGCTATTGATGTGTATCCTTGGGAGCCAGAAAAAAATGGGGATCAATTTGAAACCCCTTTGCAAGGATTATCCAATGTAATTTTAACACCACATATTGGTGGAAGCACAGAGGAAGCGCAGGAAAATATTGGCGAAGATGTTAGTATTAAATTATACCAATATTTAGAAAGAGGCGTTTCAAACGGATCACATAGTATTCCATCCATAAGTTTACCTCCTGTAGATGGCGCGCACCGTATTTTACATATTCACAATAATGTACCTGGTGTATTGAGTGCTATCAATACCGTGATGTCCAAAAATAAAATAAATATTGTCGGTCAATATTTAAAAACGAATGATGAAATTGGATACGTGGTTTTAGATGTGGATTCAAAATTATCTAAAACAGCCTTTGATTTATTGAAAGAAGTGAAACACACGATCAGAGCAAGAATGTTATATTAGTAGCAGGTGAATTCAAAACTAAAATTGAGCCAACATCATTTTAATTTCATTCGAGTCCACACCCGTACTTTGTAAATTTTCATTCATGGAGGTTACATTAAATTCCATTTTCGATGGATTGTTTTTACGTGCAGAACTGTGAATTTCAAACACACCTGTCTGTTGTAAAATTTCATTGATATTATTGGCACGTACGCCACTTCCCGGCATGATAATAATACGCCCATTCGCTTGATCCACTAATTGTTTGATTAATGGGAGCGCATTGGCTACATTGGGCACTTGACCACTGGTTAAAATACGATGACAACCCGTTGCTATTATATCTTCTAGTCCCTGTATGGGGTCAGCACACCTGTCAAAAGCGCGATGAAAAGTCACTAGCATGGGTTGTGCTAAGGCAACTAATTCCGCTGTTCTAATTTTATCAATGCTGCCATCTGAATTTAATAATCCGATGACCACTCCTTTAAATCCTAATTCCTTAGCGATTAGCAAATCTTGTTTCATGATTTGAAATTCGATATCCGTATATAAAAAATCACCTCCTCTTGGTCGTATAATTGGAAAAACAGGGACTGTTTGTTGTTTTGACATTGCCACCAAAATACCATAGGATGGGGTAGTACCCCCTTCATTTGGATTTTCACAAAGCTCAATTCTATGCGCACCTGCTTGTATGGCATCCAATGCAGATGGAACAGAAAAAACGGCAATTTCTAAAGTGACTTTTGACATAATTAAATTTAGCTAAATCCGAATTAATCTAATGATTTTGATTCCTGTAATCTATTGCCTTCATTGGTATGAACTGCAAAATTAAATCCTTTGTGAAGTGAGAAGGAACCGAAATCACCATTCTTATTTACCGCAATAAAACATATTTGAATATCCTTTGCTTTATCTTTTTTAATTCTATTGATACGTTCCACTATTATTTTACAAGCTTCTGTGGGCGTTTTACCTTGTCTCATTTGTTCTACCACAGCACTTGCGCCTGCAACTCTAATTACATCTTCCCCTTGTCCTGTGGCAACTACAGCACCCACTTCATTATCAACGTATAATCCAGCACCAATAACAGGGGAGTCTCCCACACGACCCCGCATTTTGAAACCAGCACCACTTGTTGTACAGGAGCCGCTTAAATTACCATGAATATCTAAGGCAATCATACCAATCGTATCATGATTCCATTCACCGTTACTTAAACGATGCGGTGCCATTTTATTTGCATCCAATTGACTCATTGCATTTTTGCGTTCAATATTAATGACAGGTTTGTATTC
>SHWT01000021.1 GCA_009693715.1 Chitinophagaceae bacterium | reverse complement strand
GTTTCTGCCTTTGATTTTACAACTGCCAGAGCCATTCAAGTGAATACGCTAGGCACAGTTTTAAGTAATAAGTCTTGGGAAAAATTAAGTAATTCAACAAAAAGTATTGGTGTTCAATATTTTAAAGGAATCAACCCTAAAATAGATTTCATGGTGAATTTAGATTTGGCTTCCTTATCTTATCCTTTTTATGCTTCTTCATTGATCAAAAATGCTAGGGGTACAGCTAGCGGCGCTACTACAAAAGGATTTTATGCTGCTGCTGATGCAGGACTTAATTTTAAAATGTTGTCCGATGATCATAAAGTGGTACCTTATTTATCTGCTAGTATTGGAGTAGGTAAATTTGCTACTAATTATATGGCTTATGCGCCAGTGGGTGCTGGAATTCAAATTAAAGCGAACCAAGGTTCATTTATTAATATCTTAAGTACATTCAGGGCTGAAATGTCTGCTTTAACAAAAACGCATTTCAACCATAGTATTAGCTATTCATTGCCATTGAAATTAAAGGAGAAAAAGCCAGTGGTTTTACCTCCTCCTCCTCCTCCAGCGCCAGTGGATACTGACAATGATGGTGTAATTGATGCGAATGACAAATGTCCAACTGTTGCAGGTTTGGCTAAATATGCAGGATGTCCAATTCCAGATACAGATAAGGATGGCGTTAATGATGAGCAAGACAAATGTCCAACCGTTGAAGGTTTGGCTAAATATGTAGGATGCCCAATTCCAGATACTGACAAGGATGGTATTAATGATGAGCAAGATAAATGTCCAACTGTTGCAGGTTTAAGTCGTTATAACGGGTGTCCAATTCCAGATACAGATAAAGATGGTGTCAATGATGAAGTGGATGCTTGTCCTACTGAGGCTGGAATTAGCGCTAATCATGGCTGTCCTGATGTGCAACCAGTTTTAACACAAGCTGCTTCAAATTTAAAATTTGCTACTGGCAAATCCTATTTATCTGTTAAGCAATTAGCTAATTTAGATGCAGTTGTTGCAATACTTGCAAAATATTCAAATGTGAGTCTTGCGATTGGTGGTCATACTGATAACACAGGTGCTGAAAAATTAAACGCTAAATTATCTAGCAACAGAGCAGCAATAGTGGCTAAATATTTAACTAAGAAAGGAGTAGATGTAAAGCGTATCACTACAAGTGGTTTTGGCTATGCAAGTCCTGCGGCTGATAATAAAACTAAAGAAGGCAGAGCTCAAAATAGAAGGTCTGAATTAACTGCGGTTTATAACTAATTGATTTAGGAAAACGTTCCGATATAAAAAAGATGCCCTCGAATTTCGGGGGCATCTTTTTTTTGTAGCCACATTCGAGGCTCCTTAAAATTTAATTCGGATCTATATCGATGACAATTTGTATCGATTTATAACGTGGGTGAACTTGTATCAATCTTATAAAATGAAGTAATTGTTGCTTGGCTAGTTTAAGCTGTTGTGGCTGCTTTGAAATTTTGATGGATAATTCCCAAATGTATTTATTGCGTACCCTATTGATATTGGGTTGTGCAGGTCCTAATACTGTTTTTTGTATAGTTGGTCCCAAGGATTGGAAAAAATGCAATGCAGCTTCTTCGGCGATATTGTTTTCCGGATGTTTAAAGAGGATGCTCATTAATCGACTAAAGGGAGGATAAGCAAAGTGTTTTCTATTTTGAATTTCGAATGCATAAAAAGCAAAGTAGTCGTGGTCCTTTACATATTGTACAATGGGATGTTGTGTTTGGCTTACTTGGATAATTACTTTTCCCTGGTCGTTTTTTCGTCCAGCCCTGCCACTCACTTGTTCCATCATTTGAAAGGCGCGTTCATTAACACGGTAATGATTAAAATTAAGTAAGCTATCTGCATCCACGATACCCACTAAATCTACATTTTCAAAATCAAGTCCTTTAACCACCATTTGTGTGCCCACTAAAATGTCAATTTGTTTTTGTTCAAATTGTTGTATCAAATAATCATGCTCGTTTTTCCCTTTTACATTATCATAATCCATTCTTGCAACATGAACGCCAGGTAAGGAAAGCATTAATTTTTCTTCAATTTGTTCCGTCCCGAAGCTTTTTTGTTTAAAACTATTTTTCCCGCAGGCTTCACAAGTATTTACAATGGGATATGCTGTTCCACAATAGTGGCAGGAAAGCATATTTTTTGCTTTATGATAAGTAAGGGTTACATCACAGTGTTTGCAATGGGGTATCCAGCCACAGGTTTCACAAATAAAATAGGGCGCATATCCTCTTCGGTTTTGAAATAAAATAACTTGCTTTTTATTGTCAATCGTTTTTTTAATGGCTGCTAAAAGTACAGGTGTTAAAATAGCGCTATTGGCTGGTTGCTTTTTGGTATCAACCAATTCAATTTTGGGTAAACTTGCCTGACTGAATCTTTCATTTAAGTAGGTATAACCAAACTTTTTATTTTTAGCATTATAAAATGTTTCCACCGAGGGCGTCGCTGACCCTAATACCACTTTTGCGTTTAATTGATTTGCATAATAAATGGCGGTATCCCTTGCTTGGTATCTTGGAGCGGGTTCCTGCTGCTTATAAGATGGGTCGTGTTCCTCATCAATAATAATGAGGGATAAGTTTTTATAAGGTAAAAACAAGGCTGATCTTGCACCTAGCACAATTTTAATTTCACCCGACTTTACCTTATTCCATATTTCAACGCGTTCATTGGGGTTAAACTTTGAATGATAAATGGCGACACTACCTCCAAAATATTGTTTTAACCTCCGAATCATTTGCGCAGTTAGGGCAATTTCCGGAAGCATATATAATGCCTGCTTACCCTTTTTAATTACTTCATTGATAAGCGATACATAAATCTGTGTTTTTCCACTTCCTGTGATCCCATGTAATAAACTTACATTTTGGTTTTCAAGCTGTGTTTGAATAGCTAGTAAGGCATTCGTTTGTGATGGGGTAAGCGCATGAAAATGAACGTCCCCTTTGGTATGATCTACGGCTAATCGGTCCACTTTTCTTTTTTCAGTGACTAAAACTCCTTTTTCAATTAATGCCTTTAATTGCGCATGTGAGGCGTTTGCTTTTGCTAAAATTGCTTTTTGCGAAACTTCTCCTTCTGTTTTTTGGAAATGTAAAAAAGCCAGTAATAAATCCAATTGCTTGGGTGCTCTTGACCAACTATTTAATAATATTTCTAATTTTGTTTCATCATGATATTCTGGATGAAGTGTAATGTATATTTCTGATTTAATGGTGAATTTGTCTCGCATGGTTTCTTGTACAATACAAATTCCTTTTTGAATGAGCTTATTTACAACCGGGTAGACCGATTTTTTATTTAATAGTTTTTGAATTTCAATTAAGCTTAACTCTTTTTTTATTTCAAGGGCTTCACTAATAATGTATTCTGAATCGCTCAAGTTTTTTATATCAATATTTGCCTCTTCTTGTAAAATAAAAATACTTTCGCTTGAAATTTTTAGGTGGCTTGGAATAGCTGCCTGCATTACTTCGCCTTCGGAACACATATAATATTCGGCCATCCATTCCCATAGTTTTAGTTGGTGTTCGTAAACAATGGGTTCCTCGTCTAAAATAGCAATAATGGGTTTTGGATCAAAGCCATCTGGTTTTACATTACTTAATTTTTTAATGATACCAGCATACCTTTTATTAGCACCTAACATCACCTCTACACGCATACCCATCATGACATCCGATTCCATCGATGGGGGTATCATCCAAGTGTAGTTTTTTGGAAGTGCTAAGGGTATGATAATTTCTGCGTACATAAGGGGCGATTACAAAAATACGCTATGCAGGTGGATAGTTTCTATATCTTCTTAAGCCTTGGTCCATTAAATTATACACTTTTTCTTTTAGTTCCTCTACTTGGTCCAAGGAGTAACTTTCCACTTGGATGGTCTCTAGATAAACCACTCTGCTGATGCCAGGGGTGAGGGTTAAAATACTATTAAAATGCATTCTTTCGACGGTATCTACTAATAAAACAGGTTGTATAGGTACTTTCAATTCAATGGCTAATTTAAAGGCGCCATCATAAAATGATTTTAAAGGATATTGGTCGGTCATACTAAATGTACCTTCTGGGAAAATAAAAATGGAGGTTTTGTTTAGCAAAGCTTTTTTTAAGTTGCGCAAACTTTCGGCCCGCTTATCAGGGTTACTTCGATCAACCATAATCACAGCTTCTCGATAAATCCAGCCAAAGATGGGAATTTTTGAGGATTCAAACTTAGCTAAGGGTTTAATGGGTTGGTGTTTTAATTGAACGATGGGGGGGATATCCATATAAGAATTATGATTCCCAACAAAAATATGTGCTTGGTTAAATTGGTGGGGTGCTTCATAAATTTCTTGGTGCCTTACCCCTAGGAAAAAGTACAAAATTTTGGACCAATACCTACATATTTTATAAATCCGGTCACTCAATTTTTCCCTACTAAAAGGGAGCACTAATCCCATGGCGATGACCGAAAATATGGTCAATAGGGCAAATATAAGTATTGCGTAAAAACAGTAAATGAGCTGAAGGAATCGAATGGCTTTTTTCATTGGTGCCACTAATATAATAAAAAAGGCCCGAATAGAAATTCAGGCCCTACGATTGCTTGCTTAAAAACCAAAAAAACTAAAATTTATATACTGCAGCTATAATAAAACTGGTATTACTGCCAGTTGGTTTGTTATTACTGTTAAAGTATAAATTATCTTTTGCATTATCCAATCTAAGCTCTGGGATAATGGTTAATTTTTTTATTTTATAATTCATAGATAAAGTATTTGCGAAAATGGAAGTGCCAAATGCACCTGCAGACAAAGCGCTTTTATCATCAAATAGTTCAGCTCTTAATGTGAAACCAATGGTACTTGTTGGGTCATAGTTTACATATAAAGCGTTACTTTTCCAGTTGGAACTTTTGCCATCTTTAGCACTATAAATAGTACCATCATAATTAAGTGCAAATTGACTTGATAGTGTATTATTAATCACAAGGTCAATTTGAGAAAAGCTAGTGCTGCCTCCTGTATTTCCACCTTGGTAGTTGGCGTAAATAGTCGTTTTATCTTCAAATAACTTGGTGCTAAATTGTGCAATTAAAACTTTTGATGCCGAAGCCGTTGTAACATAGTCAGTCGGATTGGCAATACCAATCATTAAACTTGATTTCCCGGATAATGCATATTCTGCTTTAAGGCCAGTATGGAAAAATGGGCCATAGGAAAAGCCATAGGACATACTATAGTTTCTATTCAATGGTGCATCTAGTAATTCATATCCTACATGGGTAGCCCATTTACCAGCAGTTATTTTAAGTTTGTCTGTAAGGCCATAGGAAACATAGGCTTGTTTTAAATAAGCCAAAAAACCATTGTCATTATAGGAAAATTCTTCTGCTCTTTTACCTACACCAAGGTCAACAGTAGCTGCAAATTTTCCCAAACTTTGATCTACTTTTAAGCTAGCCATACCTAGGGCTAATTTTTTATTTGAATTGGTGAAACTTGTCAAGTTATTAGTAACACCTGAAGGAGCCGAAAAGCTGTTTCTGAAATAAGCGTCAATAGACCCACTAGTAGTGATGCTGTATTTAGGCGCAGTTGAATCCTTTTGCGCGAAACTTGTATTAATTATTGAAAACAGGAGCGCTAGTAACGAAATTTTTTTTAACATTGTAATAGATTTTAATTTTGATGGGTACAGCAGATGGGCTTTTCTCAGAAGCTGATCACCGCTGTACCTGTTTTTGTTTATGATTTTGAAGGGTTTCTGCCATATTTTTCATCGTGTTGTGAAGCGTCCAATCCTAATTCTTCATCTTCTTCAGTTACACGCAAAGGCATAATAATAGCGATGAATTTAAATATCACAAAGGATACAGAAAAACTATACGCAACTACAATCAACATTGCTTTTAATTGTACCAAGAAAAAGGCTGGATTGCCATAAAATAAACCATCATTTCCTCCAGCATTTACGCCTTTTGAAGCAAAAATACCGGTCATTAACATACCCACCATTCCGCCAATACCATGACAAGGAAATACGTCTAGGGTATCATCCACTCTTGATAATTTAAATGCATGACTTGCTACATTTGAAATAATAGCAGCGACCATACCGATAAAAATACTTTGCGGAATTCCAACAAATCCGGCAGCGGGTGTAATGGCAACTAGTCCAACTACAGCACCAATACAAAATCCTAGTACGGATGGTTTTTTACCTTTTAATACATCAAAGAACATCCAGGCCAACCCTGCCGCAGCTGCCGCAGTGTTAGTGGTGGCAAATGCATTCACTGAAAGTGCGTTGGCGCCTAATGCAGAACCTGCATTAAAACCAAACCAACCAAACCAAAGTAAGCCTGTTCCAATTAATACATAAGGGATATTCGCTGGGGGAATTTCTTGTTGTTCTAGTTTTGAGCGACGCGATTTTAATACAATGGCACCTGCTAATGCTGCACAGCCAGCACTAATATGTACTACAGTTCCACCGGCAAAATCTAATGCGCCCATTTTAAATAAAAATCCTTGTGGGTGCCAAGACCAATGTGCTAATGGCGCATATACGAGTATAATAAATAAGACAATAAATAATATGTAAGCAGTAAACTTAATTCTTTCTGCAACTGCACCTACCACCAAGCCCGGTGTGATGATGGCAAACATCAATTGAAATAATGCAAACAATAATAATGGAATGGTCATTGCGGATCCTCCTTGTAAAGTTGGGGCACCATCAACAACTCCTTTAAAAAATAAATGCGTCATTGGATTTCCAATAATACCATTCATGCTTTCTCCAAAGCTTAAGCTGTAACCAAAGGTGATCCAAATGACAGATACAATACCTGCAGACACCATGCTTTTAATCATAGTGGAGATAATGTTTTTACGATGCACCATACCGCCGTAAAAAAAGGCTAGCCCTGGTGTCATAATAAACACTAGGGCGGTGGCTACTAAAATCCATGCAATATCTGCCGAGTTGTATTCGCCTGCATAACTTGGAAGTTGTGGGACAAACAAGGCTAATACTGCAACGATCAGTAATAGAACGAAGGGAGCAAATTTTTGTACTACTGGATTTTTCATTTGTTGTTGATTTAGTATTAATAAAATTAATATATGTTGTTTCTGAAGTAAAAGTAGTAAAAAAATGCATAAAATATTTTCATATACATATATATAATTAAACATAATATAAATGTAAAACATCTATAAATTGGCTAATAGTCAATATGCTATTATTTTATTATAAAATATTTTAATTTATATAAAAAAATTAATGTGGAAAAAAAGTTGAATAAATTCGGCTAAAAACAAAAAAAGCGCAAAAAATAGGACTAAACATAATATTTAGCCCTATTCAGTAAAATTTATATGAGTTGGATTAGCTTGATTGAACGAATAAGCTGGCATCTTTTGAAGCTAATAATGTGGAGCCTGTTAAAAATATATCCACTTGACGGGCGCATTCGCGACCCTCACTAATTGCCCAAACGACTAATGATTGTCCACGACGCATATCACCCGCGGTGAAAACCTTGGCAATATTTGTTTTATAGGTTTGTTCTGATGCCTTTACATTTCCTCTTTCATCTAAAGCAACATCAAGCTCGTCGATAATACCAGCAGGATCAGCATGCAAAAATCCCATGGCTAATAATGCTAATTCACATGGAATTTCTCTAATGCTTCCTTCCTTTTCAGTGAATTTGGAAGGCCTTCCATCCGCACTGCTTGTCCACTCAAGGTCTACAATTTGCAATGCTTTTAAATTCCCTTTTTCATCCCCAACAAAAGCTTTTGTAGCAACGCCCCAAATTCTATCTGAGCCTTCCTCGTGCGAACTAGTCGTTTTTAATAACATAGGGTAGGTAGGCCATGGCATATATTCTTCTCTTTCTTCTGGCGGTTTTGGTAGTAATTCAAATTGTGTAATTGATTTTGCTTCATGTCTATTAGAAGTACCTACACAATCACTTCCTGTATCTCCACCACCAATCACCACCACATTTTTTTTGGTTGCTTTAATATCTTGCTCCTCAAGTGAAATGTTGCTGACCCTTTTGTTTTGTTGTTTTAAAAATTCCATGGCATAATGCACTCCCTTTAAATCACGACCAGGAATGGTTAAATCTCTCGGTATAGTTGACCCGCCTGCCAATACCACTGCATGATAATCACGCATGATATCATTAACTCTTACATTCACACCTACATTGGCATTGCATATAAATTGAATGCCTTCTTCTTCTAAAACGGCAATGCGTCTTTCCACAACTCCTTTTTCTAATTTAAAATCAGGAATGCCAAATCTTAGTAAGCCGCCTGGTTTTGGATCTCTTTCAAACACAGTGACTTCATGTCCAGCATAATTTAATTGTGCAGCAGTGGCTAAACCTGCAGGTCCTGATCCAATGACTGCTACTTTTTTTCCTGTTCTTAGGGTTGGTTTGCGGGGTGCTACAAAGCCTTTTTCAAATGCTATTTCTATAATATGCTTTTCAATCTCTTCAATAGTAACTGCGGGTTGATTAATGCCTAAAACACAAGCAGTCTCGCAGGGTGCAGGGCATATGCGGCCTGTAAATTCTGGAAAATTATTGGTAGATATTAATATTTCATAAGCATCCTTCCATTCTTTTCGATATACAGCATCATTGAATTCAGGAATAATATTTCCTAAAGGGCACCCATTATGACAAAAGGGTACACCGCAATTCATACAACGTGCTGATTGTTCATTTAGTTTTTGATCGGGTAATAAATCCACGAATTCTTTATAATTCTTTTTCCGCTCTGATGCTGGCAGTTTGGAAGGAAGTTCCCTAGTAAATTCTTTAAATCCTGTTGGCTTGCCCATATGCTTTATTCCAATAATTAGGTCAATGAATATTTTTGTTAATGATTATTTTGAAGCGACTGCTTTTTGTTTTTGCAATTGCAATACTTTTTTATAATCACGCGGAAATACTTTTATAAATTGTTTTAATTGATTTTCAAAATCAGCTAAAATAAATTTTGCAACGGAACTACCAGTTTTGTCGAAATGTTGTTGGAGTAAATTTTGTAAAACTGATATATCATCGCCAGTTACAGGATCTAAATCAACCATTTCGGCATTGCACATCGCTGCAAAATTATTTTGAACATTATATATATATGCAATACCGCCACTCATACCTGCTGCAAAGTTTCGACCAGTAGGTCCAAGGATAACCGCAGTTCCGCCAGTCATATATTCACAACCGTGATCACCTACGCCTTCGACCACCACTTGCGCGCCTGAATTTCGCACAGCAAATCTTTCCCCCGCTTTACCTCTAATAAAGGCAATACCACTGGTAGCACCATATAAAGCAACATTACCAATGATGATATTTTCTTCAGGAACAAAGGTTGCTTTTTTATCTGGATATACTATTAATTGTGCACCACTCAGTCCTTTGCCAAAATAGTCGTTTGCGTCACCTTCTAATTCCAATGTAACCCCTTTGGTATTAAAGGCACCAAAGCTTTGTCCTGCTGTTCCTTGAAATTTAAAATGAATAGTATCCTCAGGCAAGCCATTGCCTTTATACACTTTGGTTATTTCATTAGAAACAATAGTGCCAGTGGTACGATCGGTATTTTGTATTGGGAAGTTCGCAGTTACTTTAATTTGTTTATCAATGGCTGGTTGTGCAGCTGCTAATAATTTCCAATCTAAAACATCTGACATTAAATGATCTTGTACTTCGGTTTGGTATAAGCTAACCCCATCTTCTGCAGGTGCTTTATACAAAACATCACTTAAATCTAAGTTTTTGTATTTCCAATGATTTATATTTTCACGCATGGTCAAAGCATCTACTTGTCCCACCATTTCGTTAATTGTTCTATATCCGAGCTCAGCCATAATTTCACGAAGTTCCTCTGTTATAAATTCAAAGAAACGAACAACGTGATCAGGATCTCCTTTAAAGCGTTTACGTAATTCAGGATCCTGTGTAGCAACCCCAACAGGACAGGTATTCATATGGCATTTACGCATCATGATACAACCTTCCACAATTAATGCAGCAGTAGCCACACCCCATTCTTCTGCGCCTAATAATGTGGCAATAGCAATATCTCTTGCAGTTTTCATTTGACCATCGACTTGCACTACCACACGACTACGTAATTTATTTTTTACTAAAGTTTGGTGTGTTTCAGCCAAACCTAATTCCCAAGGAAGTCCTGCATGTTTAATGGAGCTCAATGGGGATGCACCTGTACCACCATCAAAACCTGCAATTAAAACAACATCTGCTTTTGCTTTGGTCACCCCAGCGGCAATGGTTCCAACACCTGCTTTACTTACTAATTTTACATTAATACGTGCTGCACGGTTTGCATTTTTTAAATCAAAAATCAATTGCGATAAATCTTCAATCGAATATATATCATGGTGGGGTGGTGGTGAAATTAAACCTACACCCGGAGTTGCATATCTAGTTTTTCCAATCCAATCATCTACCTTATCACCTGATAATTGTCCGCCTTCACCAGGTTTTGCACCCTGTGCCATTTTTATTTGTAATTCATCCGCTTCGGATAAATAATAACTGGTTACACCAAAACGCGCACTTGCCACTTGTTTAATCGCACTTCGCATGGAATCGCCGTTCGGTAATTTCTCATATCTTATTTCATCCTCACCGCCTTCACCTGTATTACTTTTTCCGCCCAATCGATTCATTGCAATTGCAAGGGTCGTATGTGCTTCCCATGAGATAGAACCAAAGGACATTGCGCCAGTAGCGAATCTTTTATATATGCCTGATGCGGGTTCCACCTCATCAATGGATATCGAAGGTCTGGTAGGCTTAAAATCAAACAGGCTTCTTAATGTACAAGCTTTTTCCGTTTGATCATTTACTGTTTTGGAATATTTTTTAAAAGTGGGGTAGTCATTCATTTTAGTGGAATGCTGTAACAAATGAATGGTTTGTGGATTGAATAAATGAAATTCACCACGACGCTTCCATTGGTATACGCCACCTTCCGCTAATCGATCCACTGGGGATGATTTTTTTGCAAATGCCAAATCATGTTTTGCTAAAATTTCTTTTGCGATTTCATCTAAGCCCATACCATTGATACGTGAAGTGGCACCTGTAAAATGTTTATTAACTACCTCTTTATTAATTCCAATGATTTCAAAAATTTGCGCGCCTTGATAGGATTGCAAAGTAGAGATACCCATTTTTGAAAATACTTTATATAATCCTTCGTTCACTGCCTTGATATAATTCTTCTTTAATTTTTCTGCATCATAATCGGATTTTATTTTATCAAACAATTTCATATCTCGAATGGTAGATAATGCCATATAAGGATTAATGGCAGTGGCGCCAAAGCCAATTAAGCATGCATAATGATGCACTTCCCAAATATCTCCTGCCTCAACAATTATTCCGACTTTACCTCTTAGCCCCTTTCTAATCAAATGATGATGTACACTTGCGCAGGCTAGTAAAGTAGGAATTGCAGCATGTTCAGAATCAATCGCACGATCCGTCAGTACAATAACTTCAAAGCCATCCTCCACTGCATCCACTGCATAACGACACAAACGATCAAGACCTCTTTTTAAAGAACCTTCTTTTCCATCTGCTCTAAAATAACATTGTAAAGTTTTTGCCTGGAATACACCAGTATCAATACTTCTAATTTTTTCTAGTTCGTGGTTGTTTAAAATGGGATGTTTTAAAGCAAGACAATGACTTGCCATTGGATCTTCGGTCAATAAATTTCCTTGACTTCCAACAAAACTTGCCAAGGACATGACCATTCTTTCCCGAATTGGATCAATGGGGGGATTAGTTACTTGCGCAAATAATTGTTTGAAATAACTTGAAATATGTTGTGGTTGATCACTTAAAACCGCCAAGGGCGTATCCGTGCCCATTGAACCGATGGGTTCTTTGCCATCCAATGCCATTGGCATAATTATGTTCTCCAAATCCTCTTTACTATAACCAAATGCTTTTTGGTATTTAAAAATTTGATCATGCTCCAAATGCGTAAATTGAATACGTGGTTCTGGTAATTCTTCTAATCTAATTTTATATTTATTGACCCAATCTGCATAAGGTTGTTGTGCGCAAATATTTTGTTTTAAATCATTATCGCTGATAATTTTTCCAGCTTCCATATCCACCACAAACATTTTGCCTGGTTGTAATCGGCCCTTTTCAATAATGATGGCCGGGTCAATAGGTAAAACCCCTGTTTCTGATGCCATGATCACACGATCATCATTGGTCACACAATATCTGGAAGGTCTTAAACCATTGCGATCCAATGTTGCTCCAATGATATTCCCATTGGTGAATGATATAGATGCAGGTCCATCCCATGGTTCCATAAAGGCTGCATGAAATTCGTAAAATGCTTTTTTAACTGGGTCCATTAATTCATTTCCGTCCCATGCTTCTGGAATCAACATCATCATGACATGTGGTAATGAACGACCAGATAAAGTTAAAAGCTCAATGACATTATCCAAACAAGCAGAATCAGATTGCCCTGCAGTTACAATAGGCAAAATCATATCCAATTCCTCCTTACTAAAATAAGGTGAAAAGAAACTATTTTCGCTTGAGCGTAACCAGTTCAAGTTTCCTTGTAAAGTATTTATTTCTCCATTATGTGCAATGTAGCGGAAAGGTTGTGCTAATTTCCATGAAGGGAAAGTGTTTGTTGCAAAACGAGAATGTACCAAGCCAAAAGCTGATACAACACTTTTATTGCTTAAGTCAGGAAAGTATTCTCTTACTTGATGACTGGTTAATTGTCCTTTGTAAATAATAACTCTTTGCGAAAGTGAAGCCATATAAAAACCAATCGCTTCCTTTTTAATAGAATTATTGATGGTATGTGACGCATAATTTTTTAAAACAAATAATTTGCGTTCAAAATCTTCAGGGTCAGTAATGCTGTCTGGTTTTTTTAAAAAAACTTGTTCCATGATTGGCTCAACCGACAATGCGGAAGGACCAATGGTGCTTTTATTTACAGGCACACTACGGTACCCAATAATTTCGATACCTAATTTTTCTGCTGCGCGTGCAAATATTTCTTGGCACTCTTCCTTCATTCCTTTTTCAGCAGGGAAAAATATAAATCCAACACCATATTCATTAATGTCGGGCAAGTGAATTCCTTTATTTAATAATTCATCAAAGAAAAATTCATGTGGAATTTGAATCATAATACCAGCGCCATCGCCTGTATTAATTTCACATCCACAAGCCCCGCGATGTTCCATGTTTTCTAAAATAGTGAGTGCGTCAGCTACATGCTGATGTGCTTTGATTCCTTTGATATGGGCAACAAATCCTATACCACAAGCGTCGTGTTCGAAAGCAGGATCATACAATCCTAGGTTTTCATTTTTCGTCATTTCCAACCAATTAGTTAAAGGATAATTTAAAGCGGGTAGCGATTCGTGGAAAATTACGAAATAATGAGGATTTTTTATAGGAGAGGTGCAAGAAATTTACGCACCATTAATAATTAATTAAAAACCCCGATAATCTATTTCTAATCTCATTAATAACGAACGTTCGCATTCGTAGTTAATTGGATACTGTTTACTTTAACAAGATGTAATGTTGTATGTTATATAGTATCGATCCTTATGCAATTAGTGAGGTCGGATTTTTGGTACTTCTTGTTTTTCTCAAAAATGCCATAAAGCGAACTGCCCGATCCTGACATGCTAGCGTAAACAGCCCCTTGTTCGTAGAGTTCGTTTTTTAATGCGCCAATGATGGGGTGTGATTTTATGACCGGGGATTCAAAGTCGTTAACAAGGTTTTGCTTCCATGTTTGAATAGGTTGCCTAATAATATCACTTATTAAACTATCTTTTTTACAGGGGACTATTTGTTGAAAAGCCCAAGGGGTTGCAATATGAATTCCTGGATGTAAAATTACAATGGTGTAATTGGATAAGTTGCATTCAATAGGAGAGAGTAGCGTTCCCTTTCCTGTTGCATGACAGGGGGTATCATATAAAAAATAAGGACAATCGCTTCCTAATTTTTCGGCATATACCATGAGCTGGTCCTTGCTCAAGCCGATTTGGAATAAGGCGTTTAAAATTTTCAATGCAGCTGTGCCATCACTTGAGCCTCCGCCTAATCCAGCACCCATCGGGATTATTTTATGCAAATGCATTTGTATTTCAGGAAGGGAAGGGAAATCGGCTTTTAATAAATGGTATGCTTTAAGGCATAAATTATTGTTGCTATCTCCGGGAATTACCAATCCTGAATTTGAAAAACGGGTTGTTTCCTTATTTTTAGCAGGTGTTATTTCTAGTATATCTTTTAAGCCAACTGGATAAAAAACAGTCTCTAAATCATGGAAGCCATCTGCTCTTTTAGCAACAATGGATAAGCCTAAATTAATTTTGCAATGGGGATATTGAATCATTATTTATGATTTCTTTTGCGCAGTTCTTTTGTTGATTTCATCTCTGATATCAATTGCGCGAATGTAGTCTTCCTGTTCTAATACTTCCTTTAATAAAGTATTCAATTCAGCTAAGGACAATAAACTAAGATCATTCATTTTAGCAGGCTCGTTGACGGGCGTGGCATGAATGGGTTTATCTGCATTTTCACTGGTTAATCCTGCTTGTTCTAAAATATTTGAATACACATAAATAGGGCAACTAAATCGAACGGCTAATGCGATGGCATCACTGGTGCGACTATCTATTTCAATCGTATCATTGGCGGTGAAGCAAACTAACTTTGAATAAAAAATTCCTTCCTGTAAATCACAGATGTATACTTCTTGTAATTGAACCCCAAATGCGGTCATGAAATTTTTCATCAAATCATGCGTCAATGGTCTTGATGGGTGCATATTCTCCAATGCAACAGCAATTGCTTGTGCTTCAAATCCCCCAATAACAATAGGTAAACGGCGTAAGCCATTAACCTCACCCAAAACAATTGCATATGAGTTTGATTGGGTAATGCTATGCGACAGGGCGACAATTTCTAGTTCAATTTTATGCATATTTCAAATTACCCCCTAAAGTTAAATAATTATGTTATTCGTTGTGCTTCATTTTTAAAATTGCAGCCGTTAATGCCGGCACAACTTCAAATGCATCTCCAACAACACCATAGTCCCCAGCTTTAAAAAAGGGCGCTTCGGGGTCCTTATTAATCACCACAATTGTTTTGCTTCGGTTAACGCCTGCTAAATGTTGTATGGCGCCAGAAATACCAATGGCAATATATAAGTTGGGTGCAATTTGTATACCTGTTTGACCCACATGTTCATGATGCGGTCTCCAATCTGAATCTGATACAGGTCGGCTACAAGCAGTTGCGGCCCCTAATGCTTTTGCTAAATCTAATAAGATGCCCCAGTTTTCAGGTCCTTTTAATCCGCGTCCACCACTCACTACTAAATTGGCTTCGGTTAATGGAATTTCTCCTACTATTTTATTGACATGGGTTACTTTAACGGAAGCAGGTGGTATGGGTAAATTCATCTCCAGGAGGGTTGCCGTTAATTCATGATTTTGAATACCAAAACTATTTTGATTAATTGCGATTACTTTTTTTGGTGTTTCTATTTTTATACTAGCAAAAGCCTTTCCTGAAAATACTGTTTTTGTAACTTCGAAACCATTTTGCAAATTAGGTAAACTACATGCGCCTGTAACGATCCCTGCATCCAATTTTACGGCCACTGCAGGAGCAATTGCTTTTCCATTGATATTATGTGCAAATACAATTACTTCCGCATTTAAATGGGTAGCAATAGTTGCAATTAAGCTTGCATAAACTTTAGCGTCAAAATTATTTAAGCTTTCATTGTTCAATTGATGCACTTTACTTGCCCCTAATTTTCCGAGTGCAGTTAAATCATCATTGACAGTTCCTAATATTAATGCTTCAGCACTACAACCTAATTGCTTTGCAATAGCGGCGCCATAGGAAATGGCTTCATGGGATGATTTTTTTATTTCTTTTTCTGAATGATCTATATATATTAGTACCATATTTTTACTTTTTAATCACTTTATTAATTCTGCGGAATTGATCGATTTATTATTTGTGTTTGTTAAATAACTTGTGCTTCTTCTTTTAATAACTTAACTAATTCATCCATTTGATCAGGCGCTATTAATTTAACACCTGTTTTTGCAGGGGGTAAACTAAATTCCTTGATGCTGGTATGCGCGTTAGTTGCAATGGGTTCAACAATTTTTAATGGCTTTGTTCTGGCCGCCATAATACCACGCATATTGGGAATTCTTTGTTCGGCCATTCCTTTTTGACAACTAATAATCATGGGAAGCGTGACTTCATTGGTTTCTTCACCACCTTCAATTTCACGTATTATCGTAGCACTGTTGCCATTCAATTCTAAATGGTTGGCTAAGGATACAAAGGGAAGATCCAAAATTGCAGAAAGCATAGATCCAATACAAGCACTATTATAATCGATGGTTTCTTTGCCGGTCATGATTAAATCATAGGACCCTTGTTTTGCAATAGCTCCAATTTGTTGCGCGATCACATAGGAGTCATTACTATTGCTATTTACACGGATAGCTTCGTCACCACCCAATGCTAATGCTTTTCGTATAATAGGTTCTACCTCGGGTCCGCCAACAGTAATCAAATGAATATTGGTGGTTGGATCCTTTTCTTTTATTTCAATAGCCCTAACTAAGGAGTACCATTCGTCATAGGGGTTAATGATCCACTGCACGCCATTTTCATCGAACTTTGTATTACCTTCGGTGAACGCAATTTTAGCAGTGGTGTCGGGTGTTTTACTGATACAAACTAAAATGTTCATGGTCTAAATTTAATTTTGGTTGTTTATGCAACTAATGCAAATATAAGACAGTTTTTTTACCAACTATGCACTAAAATGACTTCGGATGAATCGTATTGAAAAAATTATTGAATTTTTGAATCAGCAACCCAAGGATAATTTCTTAAGACATGCTTTGGCCCTTGAATACCTTAAGATTGGGGAGGAACTAAAAGCAAGGGATTTGTTTGTAGCCATACTCACCGAGTCGCCCGATTATATTGGTTCCTATTACCATTTGGCCAAATGTTTGGAAAAGTTAGCAGATAAGGATGAGGCGATTATTTGGTATGAAAAAGGGATGGCAGCGGCTAAGTTGGCAAAGGAGGACCATGCGTATCGAGAATTGCAGGGCGCTTATGAGGACTTGGTTTATTAAAAATTTTATTAGGAAGGATGCCCGGTTTTTGTAAAATAGCATGCTGCTATTTTAGATGCGCTATCGGAGTCGATTGCTGATTTTGTCGTCAATCAGTTGAAAAAAGTCATCAGGTTTATACGTTCTCCAAGCCGTAATTTCCATCAATTCAATATACCTATTTAATTTTTTTTGTAAAAAATCATATTGTGCAGCAGGGTGCAAGTTGACCATAACTGCCCAGCCTTCGTTGTCCGCTATTTCTTCATACCATTCCTCGTAATAATCACGGTCTCCATTATGAAAATTATAAACATATTCACCAATTAAAATAAATTTATTAATGCCATAGGACATTAGTGAATCCAACACCTCTCGCTTTAATAGCATGATATCGTTTTCAATGGCATCATTCCATTCTCCAATGAGTTCAATAATTGCGAAGTTGGACTCGTATGCAACAAAGAGTATTTTTAGGTATAAATTTTTACTTCCAAATGTATCCCATTGCGGATGTATATAATAATTATATACCGTTTGTGAAAATTCAAACTCACTGTAGGTTTGACCAAAAAAAATAGATTTGGGATCTTCGTCGGCTATATATAAATGGCGCCATTGAAAATAGGGCTCAATTTCGTGCATGCTACTTCAACTATTGGTTGTTTTTATGATAGGCGATTAACCCTTCCATTGGGGATTTTGTGATTTTGCCTAATTCCATTTCATAAACGAGGGCGAGTTGTTTAATGACATCCCTAAAAGCATAGGCGACACTTCCTGTGAAATGAATAGGGTATAGCCAGGACTCATTTAATTTATTTAAATGGGTATAGAAAAAATCATTTAATCCATCTTCAATGATATTTTCAATCATGTAATGGCCGCGATGCTCACTTAAAAAAACAGCAAAGGAAGCCAAATATTTATTAGGTAAAGGTTCTTGGTAAATTTTATTTAAAATTTCAGAACGATTTAAATTGTACTTTTTTTCAAAACAAAGCATTAATTCTTCGTCAAAAGTTTTGTATAAAAAATATTGTAACACTTTTTTTCCAAGGTAGGCGCCGCTACCTTCATCGCCTAAAACATAGCCAAGTCCTGGGCTGTTTTTAGCAATAATCTTTCCGTTATAATACCCTGTATTAGATCCTGTTCCTAAAATACAAGCAATGCCTTTGTTTTTTTGACAAGTGGCACGTGCCGCAGCCACTAAATCAGTTTGAATATCAAGGGTGGCGGTTTTAAAAACTAATTTCAACGCTTTTTTTAAACTTTTAACATTAGTTGGGTTGCTCAATCCGGTGCCATAAAAGTAAATGGCATTCATTTTTTCAACATTAATCTTTTTTGAAAAAGCTTTTACTAAAATTGCTGCTATTTCATTAGTAGATAAAAAGTAGGGGCTAATACCAATCGTGCTAATGGATTGTTTTTTATTATTTTGTACAATCGTCCATTGACATTTTGTTGCGCCACTATCTGCTATTATATAATTTTTCATAACTGCCAATTAGCAGTGAAATTAACACAAAATAGTGGATACGCAAGTGTATTAAGTCCATTTTGAACATTAAATAATGTAATTTTGTAGTCATTAAAAAATCCACATGCAA
Organism: Chitinophagaceae bacterium; assembly: GCA_009693715.1. Lineage (GTDB taxonomy): Bacteria > Bacteroidota > Bacteroidia > Chitinophagales > Chitinophagaceae > Sediminibacterium. The sequence goes on along the minus strand of SHWT01000021.1, from coordinate 3,511 downwards.
CAGAATAATACAAATTGGTTTCAACCCATTTCCTATGCCCTACTAATTATAGTTGGTATTGTTATTGGGGTGTTTGTTAAGGGGGATTTAGCTACGCGGGGATTATTTACGACAAAGCAGGATCCAATTTTGGAAATGATCCAAATTGTGCAATCGAAATATGTGGATTCTTTAAAAAATGATAGTGCAAGTATTCAATTGGCTGATTATTACTTAAGCCAATTGGATCCGCATTCGGTATATATTCCACCCGCTGATTTGGTAGATGTGAATGAACAATTGGCGGCCAACTTAAAAGGAATTGGTATCGAATTTCAGCAGTTTAGAGATAGTTTTTACGTAACCTATGTTTTAAAGGACGGTCCCGCTTACAAAGGGGGTGTTCAATTAGGAGACCTATTATTGAAAGCAAATGATACGATTAAATTGTCTGGCAGTAATTTACAAGCGGATGAGGTAAGGCAAAAAGTGAAAGGACCAGAAGATAGCCCATTGAAATTACTGGTATTGCGAAAAAATAAGCAAGTGCCATTGCAATTGACAAGAGCAAATATTCCTATTTCGCCGATTGATGCATTTTATATGGTCAGTGATACGGTTGGGTATATTAAATTAAATAAGTTTACAGATCGTACTTATGAAGCATTTATGCAAGCCTTGGATCCTTTGGTTCAAAAAGGGATGAAGTCATTGGTTTTGGATTTGCGTAATAATGGAGGTGGTTTACTTTCTGAAGCTGTTGGCATCGCTGATGAATTATTGCCTGGAAATAAATTAATCGTTTATACCGAAGGAGCCCATTCACCTAGGGTGGATTATTATAGTAAAAGAGAAGGCCTTTTTGAGCAAGGGAAAATAACTATATTAATGAATGAATCCTCTGCATCAGCTAGTGAAGTATTAGCTGGGGCACTACAGGATTGGGATAGGGCGACTATTGTAGGAACAAGGTCATTTGGCAAGGGATTGGTACAACAGCAATTTAATTTATCAAATGGGGGTGCTTTGCGTTTAACGACAGCAAAATATTACACACCCTTGGGCAGAAATATCCAACGCCCTTATGTTTTAGGGAAGGAAGCCTATGAGGACGCTTATGTTAAAAGATTGCATGAAGATGCGATTGGTATAACAGATTCTAATTTCAAAGGAAATTCATTCAAAACCCCAAAGGGCAATTTAGTTTATGGTGGTGGTGGTATTTATCCTGACAAGTGGGTTGTAAGTAATGATATAGTAATGGATACAACCAATCATCTGTTATTGCAAAATAATTTAATCAACGAGTTTGTACTTGGTTTTTATCTTTCCAAATTACCTCAAATGACTCAGTTAAAAAATGTTCCCGATTTACTGACGCAGTATAATAATGAAGCAACTTGGGAGGCATTCATCAATTTTGCCAAACAACATTCACCGAGTAGTGTTGGGAAACTTAATAGTTCAAAAAAGAGGGTGCAGCCTGAAATGGCCAGTTTATTGGCAAGAATGCGTTGGTATAAGCAAGGCTATTATGAAGCAACCAACTTGATGGATCCACAATTTCAAAAGATGATTGATTAAGCCATTTTGGATGTGTAATATTTTTCATGATTCGGCTCATTTTAGTGATAAGATATATTATTAAGTGTATATTTAGGTAGTCAATTTTGACTTGTAGGAAGTTGGATCAACCAACTAAATTAAAATTATCAATTATGTTTTTAATTATTTTAGGCTTACTAATATTTTTTGCAGCTGGTGCTGTTAAAAATTTGAATTTGCCCATTTCTAGTCGCAGTGGAACTGTTCGTTCGGTAGGAATTGTAATAATTGTTATTGGTGCATTATCATCGAGTGTAAAACAAATTGATGCAGGTGAAATTGGCGTGCAATCACTCTTTGGTAAAGTACAGGATGAAATTTTAACAAGTGGTTTAACGATGGTGAATCCTTTAGTGTCTATCAATACGATTGACGTTCGTACACAAAACTATACCATGAGTGGCGTACATGCAGAAGGTGAGGTAGCAGGGGATGATGCTATTCGTGTATTAACAGCGGATGGATTGGAAGTGGTGATTGATTTAACCGTTTTATATCGTGTACAATCGGCGCAAGCACCTAATATTGTTAGGCAAATAGGGTATGATTTTAAAAATGTAATTGTACGACCTGTTACAAGAACTAAAATCAGAGATAACGCTGTTTATTACACAGCGGTCGATTTATACTCAACTAAAAGAGATGAATTTCAATCTAGAATATTTAAAACCATTGAAGCTAATTTAAAAGAAAGAGGTTTTGTGCTTGAGCAATTATTGGTTCGTAATATTACTTTGCCAGCAACCGTAAAGGCTTCTATTGAAGAAAAAATTAAGGCAGAACAAGAAGCGCAAAAAATGCAGTTTGTTTTACAAAAAGAAAAACAAGAAGCGGAGCGTAAAAGAGTGGAGGCGCAAGGTATTGCTGATTATCAAAGAATTATCAGCTCTGGTTTAGGTGATAAGCAATTACAGTATGAGCAAATTCAGGCAATGAAGGGATTGATGACATCACCAAATGCCAAGGTAATTATCATGGGTGGTAGTGGTAAAACACCGATTATACTTGATGGTAAAGGAAATTAAAGGGTATAATTTTTAGCCCACAATTATAAAATATTTTAACTATAAAAACTTCTGCTATATCTTTAGTAGAAGTTTTTTTTAAGTTATAATGAAGTTTTTTTGATTTATGAAGGTTTGTATTTGGTGATAATTTTATAAATAAATCTTTGAGCATGAATAAAGTTAATATAAAAATCAAGTTTCTCTTAATCGGGCTCATTTTTAGTGGCTCAATTTTTGCGCAAAAATTTGTCAACATTGCATGTATTGGAAATGGGGTAACTTATGGCATAGGTGTTGAAAACAGAGAAAAGAATAATTTCCCGCAGCAGTTGCAGTATTTACTCGGAGCGAATTATAAGGTAACTAATTTCGGGGCGGTTAATGCACCTGTTTTAAGTAATGGGGTAAACGGATACAACAAAACAGCTGCATTTAAAAAAAGCCAAACAGGTAACCCAAATATTGTTTTTGTTGAATTAGGCTTAGATGAAATAAAGACAACTGATACAGCCATTTTATCAAATTTCACAATCACCCTTGAAGGTATCATACAGTCCTATGCTAATTTGTCGTCACGTCCTCGTATTGTCCTATTATTGCCTTTACCTATATTTTTAAATGATAGTAGTCTTTTAAATAACAGCGTCATTAAAAATAAAATAATACCTAAAATTCAAAAAATTGCTTTTGAAAAAAACTTAGAACTGTTGGATTTGTTTTCCATGTTTATAGATAAGCAAGATTTGTTTTTAGATAAAATTCATCCATCTTCATTAGGGGGTACGCTAATTTCTAAAAGGTTATACGAGCTTGTTAAATTAGATGCAAAGAAACTGAGTCCTGTTTTTGAAAAAATTAAAGAACAAAAAGCGATCAGTTCTTTTTATGGATATTCATGCGCTGATTTTACTTTTAAGAAT
>SHWT01000020.1 GCA_009693715.1 Chitinophagaceae bacterium | reverse complement strand
TAGGGATTATTTTGTAACAATTTCCAATCACCTTGTCGAATTGCGTGATATGCCTTACCACCATATTCCATGCCCCCTTCCCTTCGGGTAAAATAAAGCACTCTATTTTCATCAACACTGGTAGTTGTATTTTTTTCACTTATTAATGTATTCAAAAAACTTCTTCCTTCAATTTTATGTTTGATAGGAACCCCTGCAATTTCTAATAATGTGGGGTATATATCCATCGTTAAATTTAATTGTGCAGATACGCTACCCGCTTTAATCATTTTAGGCCAACTGATTACAGTGGGAACTCTTAATCCACCCTCATACATACTTTGTTTTCCATCGCGCAAATCACCATTATTTGACTCACTGGGTAGGTGACCACCATTATCACTTAAAAATAAGATGATGGTATTTTCATATTGGCCATTTGCTTTTAAAGATGCAATTACTTTACCAATATTATCATCCATATGTTCAATAAAGGCCAATAGCTTAGCTCTTGTTTCTGAAGCTTGCGGTTCCCTTTGCTTCACTTTTTGTAACCACGCTGTTGGCGGAGATACAGGGAAGTGTGGCGCATTATAGGATAAGTATAAAAAAAACGGATTTTTTTCACCGACTTGTTTTTTAAAATAATCAATTGACCACTCAGTAAATAATTCTGTTGCGTGACCTACGGGTTCAATCGCTTCCTTATTTAAGCGCATGAAATTTTTCCCATGCCGTAAGTGGGTCCAATAATCATCCATCATATCTTCCAGCCAACCATGAAACAAATCAAATCCTTTTTCATTGGGAAGGTTGGGTGATTCCAATCCTAAATTCCATTTACCAATATGCGCAGTGCGATATCCCGCTTGTTTTAATGCTTGTGGTAATAAAATAGTACCTGGTTGCAAGTAGCCCCAATTATTATCGGGCGTGGATCTGATTAATCCCGGAACTCCCACCAAATCGGGAAATCTGCCCGACATCAGTGAAGCTCTTGTTGGTGCACATACTGGGGAATTGGTATAAAAATAATCGAATCGCATACCTGCATTGCGAATTGCATCAATATTAGGTGTTCGAATATCTTTTGTACCGTAATAGGAAACATCATGATACCCTTGGTCATCGGTTAAGATGATGAGAATATTTGGTTTTTTATTTTGTGCATGTATAGCTGTCCCATAACACAAAAAACAAAACAGAAAAAATGGAAACTTTTTTATCATTAGTGTACTATAAAATCATTTTTGAAAACAGAATCACTTGTTAATTTCATACCTAAAATTTAATCTATCAGGCTCTCCAAAATAAGCAACTACCTCCTCCCGAATTTTAATACCACCAATCCGTTCCATTGCTTTTTGCGATCGAATGTTATTAGCACCCACATAAAAAGCCACCTTATCTACATAATTAAATGCATGGTTAAGCATTAATGTTTTTACTTCTTTATTGATAGACTTCCCCCAACAACTTCTTGCAAAAAAAGTATAACCAATTTGAATTTCTTTCATCGCGGCATCATATGCGCAATAGCGACTGGATCCCAATGCTTCGCCACTTAATGTATCTCTAATTATAAAAGCACCACCTGATTCCATCGCCCCTTTAAAATAGTTGGTAAAAGCCTCCAATTTATATCTGTCTGGATTGGGATGTTGTTCCCAAATTAATGGATCGGAGGCAACCAGGTATATTTCGTCAAAATGCCTTTGCTCCAAGGGTTCTAGCCAAACAAGGTTATTTTTTAAATCGGTGGGTTGTAAGTTCATGTGCAGAAAAAATCAAATTTATAAAAAAGCAAAGCAGTTCAAAATATTAAGAAACTTCAATTCATTTTACTATTTAAATTTACTATATTTTTATCATACTTAAATCGCTTAGTTCAAATGAAAAAAATCAATATCCTATTTTATATTTTATTTTTTTGTGGAAACAGTGGATTTTCACAACAAATAAATGTTCCGGTTTTTATTTCAGGCACGGAGGGGTATAAAAGCTTTCGAATACCAGCCATAATTAAAACCCCTAGCAATGATTTATTGGCATTTTGTGAAGGAAGGGTGAATTCATCGGGCGACTTTGGAGATATTGATATTGTTATGAGACGAAGTTCTGACAACGGCAAAACTTGGTCACCAATTAAAGTGATTGCAACCTATGATTCTTTACAAGCAGGCAATCCTGCACCAGTGTTTGATATGAGTGATCCAGCCTATCCTAAAGGAAGATTATTTTTATTTTATAATACTGGAAATAATCATGAAAGCGAAATAAGAAATGGCAAGGGGGTAAGAGAAGTGTGGTATAAAACCTCCCTTGATAATGGATTCACATGGAGTGCCGGTGTAAATATTACTACGCAAACACATCGACCCATGCAACCAACGCTAAATCCATTATATAATTTTAAAGAAGATTGGAGACATTATGCAAACACACCAGGTCATGCATTACAGGTTTCCACAGGTTTATATAAGGGCCGAATTTTTATTCCAGCCAACCATTCTGCAGGGCCACCACAAAAGCAAGGAGAAGATTATTTTGCGCATAGTTTTTATTCGGATGATCACGGAGCCACCTTTAAATTAAGCGAAAAATTAAATTTACCCGGTAGCAACGAATCAACTGCCGCCGAACTTTCTAATAATAGAATGATGCTTAATGCAAGAAATCAAAAAGGGGATATTCGTTTACGCATAGTGGCAATTAGCTCAAATGGCGGCAACTCCTGGGATACAAGCTATTTTGATCAGCAACTTCCAGACCCAGTTTGTGAAGGAAGTATTTTAAATATTGGCGTAAAAAATAAAAAACAAATACTTGCTTTTTCAAATGCAGCAGATGCTAAAAATAGAAACAATTTAACTTTGCGTATTAGTTTTGATGAAGGAAAAACATGGACAAAAAATTGGATCATTGATAATGCGACTGATCCAAAAATGATGAGCAATAATTCAGCATATTCGGATCTTGTATTGGTCAACAAGCAACAAATTGGCATTTTATATGAAAAGGATAATTATAGTAAAATTGTCTTTACCACTATTAACTGGAAAAAGGCATCAAAAACGAAGTAGAAAATTAAATTCCAAGCAATATCATACCCCAACCTAATTATTTTAATTAAATTGCTCCTATAATACAATCAATTATGAAAAAAATTTTTATTTCCCTAGCACTTGTGCTTACATTATTTCGCAGTTATGCTGATGAAGGCATGTGGTTGCCAATGTTATTAGGGCAACAAGTGTATAATGATATGGTTAAACGTGGCTTAAAGTTAAAATCTGAACAATTATATAGTATCAATAAGTCAAGCATCAAGGATGCAATTATTATTTTTGGCGGTGGCTGTACCGGTGAAATTGTATCTGATCAAGGTTTAATTTTCACCAATCATCATTGTGGTTATGGTGCGATTGCAGCTGCTAGTTCTACTCAAAATAATTATCTACAAGATGGTTTTTGGGCGAGCGATAAATCCAAAGAAATTTCAAGCAATCTCTCCGTTAAATTTTTAAATAGAATCGAAGATGTATCAACTAAGGTATTAGCAGCTTTAGGGGAATCACAAGGGGCTGAGCGCGCGCAGAAATATAGCAAGGTCATGGGTGAGATCATTAAGGAAGTAGTTGGTGACGATGAATATAAGGACGCGGTTGTAGCGAGCATGTTTAAAGGAAATCAGTTCTTTTTATTTGTTTATGATGTATACAAGGATATTCGTTTAGTAGGTAATCCACCTGAAAGCATTGGTAAATTTGGTGGTGATACCGACAACTGGGAGTGGCCAAGACACACTGGTGATTTTTCGGTTTTCCGAGTTTATATGGATAAGGAAGGGAAACCTGCCAAGTACAGTGCGGATAATATTCCATTCAAACCTAAGTATTATTTACCTGTGAGCATCAAAGGATTTAAAGATGGTGACTATAGTATGATTTATGGTTATCCAGGCGGTACCAATAGATATGAAACTTCTTTTGGCGTAAAATTAGCTACAGATATAACCAGTCCAACTTTAGTGAAATTGCGCGACATGCGTTTAAAGTTCATGTTTGCTGAAATGAAGAAAAGTGCTGCTGTTAAATTACAATTAGCCAGTAACTATGCGAGCATTGCCAACTATTGGAAATTTTTTGATGGAGAAACCAAGCAATTATTAAAGTTTGATACTTACGGCCAAAAACAAAAAGTAGAAACAAGCTTTAATGATTGGGCAAAAGGTAAGCCTGCGTATGAAAATATATTTAATGAATACGCTTCAAGCTATACAAGTTGGACGCCGTATGCAAAGCATCGTCAATATATTAATGAAGGTATTATGGGTAGCCCACTAATGGCATATGCAAGTAGTTGGCTAAGTATTGAAGCTATGTTAAGCAATCCGAATGCAAAAGCAGATGATATTAGTAAAGCAATGGAAGCTGCCTCTAACTCAAGAAAAGCATTTTTAGCAGAAGAAAATAAAAAAAGTGATCAGAGTATTCTAGCTTCAGCGGTTGCTATGTTTTATGGTGATGTTGATAAAAGCCAACATCCCAAAGGCTTTTATGAAGATTTATTCAAAAACTATAATGATATTGATCAAAATCTATACAAATTATTTGCAGCTGATGTTTTTGCGAATACGATGGCCTTTGATGATACTAAGTGGAAAGCGTTTACGGATAAACCAAGTATAGAAGTTTTAAAAAATGATCCAGCATTTAATGCTGCTAAATCATTTATAATTAATTATACATCATCAGTAACGCCTAAGTACGCGGCGTTTATGAATAAAACCTCTGATTTAGGTCGTTTGTATTTGAAAGGTTTATTTGAAATGAATCCAACAAAAATGAATAGTACTTATCCTGATGCTAATTTTACCATGCGCGTTTCCTATGGTAATATAAAAAGTTACAATCCCAAAGATGCAGTTAAGTATGATTTTTATTGCACGTTAAGTGGTGTTGCATCTAAGTATGTAAAAGGAGATTATGAATTTGATTTACCTACGAAATTTTTAGATTTATATAAAGCAAAGGATTTTGGTCCTTATGCAGATAAAAAAATTGGTGATGTTGTTGTTTCATTTATTACAACGAATGATATCACCGGTGGTAATTCAGGTTCACCTGTATTAGATGCCAATGGAAATTTAATCGGCTTGGCCTTTGATGGCAACTATGAAGCATTAAGTCATAAGATTGCTTTTGATTCAGAGTTGAATCGTACTATTTGTGTGGATGTTCGTTATGTTTTATGGTGCATCGACAAATTAGGCGGTGCCAAACATATTGTAGATGAATTGAAATTGGTGCAATAAGAACGTAGCTTACGCTAAAAAATTAAAAAGGGGTCCCGATTTATCGGGACCCCTTTTTAATAGGTAAAACTTATTTTGAAAATAATTTTTCGAAAAGTTTCAAAGCTTTTTTATTTCTGTGATCTTCTTCTTGCTTCCTCCGCTTCTTTGTATATTCTTATCCATGTAAGGGACATGTCAATGACAGCCAACAATGGGCCTATTATAATCACCATAATGACTTCTAATCCTGGTGTATATCCTGTTACGCCGTCTAATGAAGTTGCTTTTGCTCTTTGGTATAATTTGTACAAACAATAAATTGCCGAAAGGATCCAAATACTTATAATTACATTTTCACTCATAATAATCTTTATTTATTGCAAAGATACGAATTTAATTTTCAATTTTTCCTACTGCTCTGTTATTAGCGCCAGTGCGCTTTTGTAAGTCATCGCCTAAGTCAGCACGGGCTTCTTCTGCAAGTGCCTGTAGTTTTTTGACAATGTCAGGATGCATATCTTTCACATCATAATTTTCGGCAGGATCCCTTCTTAAATCATATAAAGCCATTAAAGTGGGGTTATTTTCATTCGTAATACCAGGATAGCCATTTACTCCTGGTACCTGATTTAGATAGGAGCGTGCTGGATGCGCAAAAATTAATTTCCAATTATCAATACGAACCGCTTCCAATGAATTTTTACGATAATAGTATAAAAAAGTTTTTCGAGGTGTTGCATTTCTATCTCCTTGTAAAATGGGAAGGATACTTACCCCATCAATTTTTTTATTAGGCAAGGATGTTTTTGTTATTGCTGCAATGGTTGGAAATAAATCAATGGTGGACGCAAGTTGGTTACTCACCACATTCGGTTGAATGGTTCCCTTCCATCTTATAATTCCTGGCACACGTTGACCACCTTCGAATGAAGTACCCTTACCTTCTCTTAATCCACCAGTGGATCCTGCATGATTACCATAATTAATCCATGGCCCATTGTCACTTGTAAAAATGACAATCGTATTATTATCAAGTCCGTTTTCTTTAATTGTTTTTAAGATACGTCCAACAGATGCATCAATTTCTTGAATTACATCGCCATATAATCCTTGTTTACTTTTTCCTCTAAACGCAGGCGATGCATTAATGGGTACATGCGGCATGGAATGTGGTAGGTACAAAAAGAAAGGTTTATTTTTATTTTTTTTAATAAAAGCTTCAGCGGCGGTAGTATATCTTTCTGTTAAGGTAGATTGATCTTCTAAAGTTTTTATCTCCAGCCACTTATCATTGTTTTTAATTAATGGTAATTGTGGCAATTTTGATTTACTAGTTGAAGTGTCTGCTGGCTTACCATCATAAGTTACGGGCCACATATCATTAGAATAGGGAATCCCTAAATATTCATCAAATCCTTGTTGTAATGGTAAAAATTGTTTGGCATCTCCCAAATGCCATTTGCCATAGATGGCTGTGGCGTAATTTTTTTGTTTCAATAATTCAGCCATCGTCATTTCATCCGATGCAAGCCCCACCTTGCTTCCTGGGAATAGGGCACCACTAATACCCACTCTATTGGCATAACAACCCGTCATAATGGATGCCCTTGAAGCACTACACACCGCCTGGCTTGATAAGAAATTAGTGAACCTGATTCCTTCACTAGCCAACCGATCAATATTGGGGGTATTAATATCTAAGGCACCATAACAAGATAAATCACCATAGCCCATATCATCCATAAATATCAATATGATATTGGGTGTGCTTGATTTTTGTTGCGCCTGGCTGGCAATACTTATTATTAAAAATAGTAATATTTTTATTATACTTCTCATAGGGTAGCGATTTGTACTTTTGAAGTTAATCAATTTAAATTAAGTTTCCATCCACCTTAAAGGAATAACCTTTATCATAATCTAGATGATTGTTTTAAAAAAATCCTTATTTTTAAGAGGTTAATCATTATTAATAATATCTAAATAAATGACATTGAAATCAAATTCAAGGCGCTCGTTTTTAAAAAATTCAGCGCTCATTTCGGCAGTTTCTGCTTTCCCTACTATTTTAACTAAGGCCTCCACGGGATTAAAAGCAGGCGAAAAAGTAAACCTTGCTTGTATTGGCATTGGTAATCAAGGTGCCAATGACCTTATGAAATTCCACGAATCGGGTTTGGCAAATTTTGTCGCTTTTTGTGATACCGATATGGGCGGTCCTCAAACACTCGAAGTATTAAAAATGTTCCCAAATGTTCCGCGCTTTCAGGATTTCCGTCAAATGTTTGATAAAATGGGAAGTCAAATTGAAGCGGTAAGTATTGGCGTACCAGATCATTCACACTTTGCAATCACCATGATGGCATTGGGTTTGGGTAAGCATGTGTTTGTTGAAAAACCAATGGCACGTACTTTTACTGAAGTAGAGTTAATGATGAAGGCTGCAAAAAAACACAGTAATCTTGTTACTCAAATGGGTAACCAAGGACACTCTGAAACAAATTATTTTCAATTTAAAGCATGGGCAGAAGCAGGCATCATTAAAGATGTAACAGCAATAACAGCGCATATGAATTTAGGCCGTCGTTGGCATGGATGGGATACCAATATTAAAAGCTTTCCTGCTAAGGAAGCCATTCCAAGTTCATTGGATTGGGACACTTGGCATGGGGTAGTAAAGGAGCATGATTACAACCACGATTTTGTGAATGGTCAATGGCGTTGTTGGTATGACTTTGGCATGGGTACGCTGGGTGATTGGGGTGCGCATATTATTGATACTTCACATCAGTTTTTAGATCTTGGTTTGCCAACTGAAGTAAGTATGCTAAAAGCGGAAGGACATAATCAATTCTTCTATCCGAACGATTCTACTATTTTATTTAAATTCCCTGAGCGTAAAGGAATGCCAGCTTGTGATATTACTTGGTATGATGGTGTGAATAATATTCCGCCATTCCCAGAAGGGTATGGTGATCCAATGGCGCCTGATCCAAATATACCACCACCTAAAAATGGTAAAGTAAAAGCGCCTCGTTACAATCCTGGTAAAATTATTTATGGCAAGGATTTAACTTTTAAAGGTGGATCACATGGTTCTCAACTTTATATTATCCCTGAAGATAAAGCAAAAGATATGGCAGGAAGTCTTCCTGTGGTACCAGTAAGCCCTTCAAATCACTATGCAAACTTTTTAAAAGCTTGTAAGGGGGAGGAAAAAACACGCTCACCATTTGAAATTGCAGGACCATTAAGTCAAGTATTTTGCTTAGGTGTTATCTCGCAACATTTAAATACGACTATTAAGTTTGATAGAAAAACTAAAAAAATAACGAATAATAAATTAGCCAATGAAATGCTTTTAGGTGCACCTCCGCGCAAAGGATGGGAGCAATACTATAAAGTATAGTCAATGTAAATTTAATTTATTAGTTAATTTAAAAAAGAAGCCGCCTCGATTTATCGGGGCGGCTTCTTTATATAAGATAGATTTAAAAATATTTTATGGCCCCGCTTTTCTCCATCCCGCTTTTAATTTTATAGATAATTGATTTACTATATTCTTATATTTAGATTCTCCTGCTAGGTTTATATTTTCTGAAGGATCATTTGATTCATCATATAATTCTTGTGCAATTTGAATACCTCGCTTGCCGTCATTCCAGGAATACCATTCTACATATCGATACTGGTTTGTTCTAATGGCATAGCCCATTCTATCATTTTTTCCGATTTCTTTTGCTGGGAAATGCCCGAGTAAAAATTGACTAAATGCTGCACTTTTCCATTTAAGTTGTGGGGTTTTTGTTAATGGATAAAAACTTTTTCCCTGAAGTTTTTCGGGAATTTTTAGTCCAGCCATTTCGCATAAACTAGGGTAAATATCAACCAGCTCCACTAGCGCATTTGATTTTGTATTTTTTGCTTTTACATTTTTCCCGCTAATAATTAAAGGAACACGGGTATCGATTTCATAGTTGCTTTGTTTGGCCCAGCTATTGTGTTCGCCTAGTTTCCAACCATGGTCACCCCATAAAACTATGATTGTGTTTTTAGTTAAATCTAATCGATCTAGTTCGTCAAGCAATCTTCCAATCTGTGCATCCATATAGGATACACTTGCATAATATCCATGAATTAGCGCTCTCTGTTTTTCAGGGGATAAAGGGGCATCTAGTGGTAAGGGTAAATCATGTTGATCGTCATATGATCTTAATTCAAGATCGCCATGAATTGCAAATGTTGGCGCATTCTTGGGAACGAATGGATTAGTCGCAATAGGTAAGTCCTCCTCCTTATATAAATCCCAATATTTCTTGGGAGCGGTAAAGGGTAAATGAGGTTTGTAATATCCTATCGATAAAAAAAACGGGTCTTCATTTTTTGCCAATTGTTGTAATTTTTCAATTGCCATTGTTGTTTGGGCTCCATCATAATTTTGGTCATCATTTGCAGTACTTACTTCCATTGCATTTGCTTTGATATACCAAATCCCATACATATCTCTTCTATCAACTTTATTTGCAATAAATTTTGCTTTCTTCGCGGCAATCAAACTCAAATTTGGTTCATCAGTATATATTGCATCAGGATCAAAAGGAAAACCATCAACATGAAGTTCCTCCGTCCATGAAACTGAATCTGGGAAGATATTATGAAATGCTTTCCCTAATCCAACAGTAGTATATCCATTAAGTTTAAAATATTGCGGCAACGTAATTACATCGGGTAAATTTTTTCGAAATGGTTGAACTAAGTCCCAAATCTGTAATGAATCTGGTCTTAATCCCGTCAGTAAACTTGCCCTAGAAGGATTACAAACCGCCTGTTGACAATAAGCTCTTGAAAACACGACCCCCGATTTTGCCAAACGATCTATATTAGGTGTTTTTATTTTTTGATTTCCATAGCAACCCAATTCTGGTCTTAAATCATCTACTGGAATAAAAAGGATATTTGGCTTTTTACTTTGTCCTATCAAATGACCACCAAGGATCAATAAAAAAAACAAAAGAATATTTTTTCTTAAAATCATATTGACTCAATTTTAAAATGAAAACCCAATATTATTACTTCCTCTATGTAAATATAGGATAAACAAGTAATCCAACTAAAAAAACCCCCTTACGCTTTAAGCGCAAGGGGGTTTCTAAAATCTTTTGTGTTTTATTTTAATTCGGTATCAACCTCAATGAAATAACTGCTAAGCGGTGCCCTTCTTCTTTATTTACTCTAAGTATTTTTAAGAATAATTTATGTTCACCTGGCTTCACATTTTGCAATGGCAATGTTTGGGTGCTAAATAAGGTCCCTTTATAATTTTCCATTTTAAGCTCCCCAATTACATTTTTATTTCCTTTGCCTGGTGTAGGCTCATCTTGAAATAAGGTAACTACATATCCTTTATCTAATTGTTGTGGAATACCATAAGAGAAGTCAATTGCTTTTATTCCATCCAAATTAATATTAGAAAACTCTAACCAGCCATCTTCACCACTTAAAAATGCAGCTCGGTGTTCTCTCCAGCCCTTAACATCTACTCTTGTAGTTGCATTGTTACTAGGCATATTAATTATTGAGCTGCGTAGCGTAATGCTATTGGTTGTGCTTAATGGTTTAATACCCGCACCGCCTTTATCAGTATAGCTTGCAGTAATTTGCATTAAATTACCCGCACCCATATTTTCTGTACTTGCAGTAATAGTTCCTTTTGCAGGCAAGGAAACCTCTTTCTTTTTATTAACACTTAAAATGTAATCAACAATTAAATCTAACTCCTCCTGTTTTAAACTAGGATGTGCAGCCATAGCTACTTCACCCCAAACGCCACTTCCACCTTTGGTAATTTTGTTGGATAGGTAGGTTTTGTTTTTCAGATCATTTTTATATTTATCTGAAATCATTGCAAAGGATGGCCCAACTGATTTTTCATTTTCTTTATGACATGCTTTACAATCTAATGTTGCCACCAAATTTTTTCCTTCCATAATGGCTGTCATCACTTGATGTCCTACTACTTGTGCTTTATCGGGACTACTTAAATAATCTACTTTTACATAAATTGATTTATTGTCAATGCCACCTTTCTCAGTAGATCCATCTTCCCTATCCTTTACATTCACCGCATAGGCGATTGGTTTGCCAGGGTAATAAAAAAGATCACCGCCTGTTAAATTAACATTCACTAAAGGGGATTCGTTTCCTGCATATACTTTTATTACTTCACTTTTTGTTACTGCCCCTTTAGTATCTTTTACCGCAACGGATATTACATATTCCCCTGCTTTTGTAAATGTAAATGGTGTAGTTGCGGTTTTAGTGGTTTTAATTTGGCTACCAAAACTCCAAACATAGGTAAGTGGATCTGCATCGGCATCACTAGATCCCGTTGCATCTGCTTGTATAGTGAAAGGAAGTGTACCCGAAAATTTATTGATACTGATTTTTGCTTTTGGTGCTCTATTGCCTCCATTATAATCAATTCTTGAAATTGCAGCGTCAGCATTCTTTGAAAACCAGCCGCTACCATATTCTAAAACATAAAATCTTCCATCAGGCCCAACTTCAATATCAATTTGACTATTAAATTTGGTGTTGGGCATGAATGGGTCCATTTGTTGGTAGTTTCCTTCTGCATCCATGGATACCATTTTTATCCAACCCCTAATCCACTCGTAAAACATGAGTTTATTATTAAAGTAATCTGGATATCTCGTTTCCTTAGGATAAAATTCACCGTGATAAATCGGTCCTGCCATTGCATTTCGTCCTCCCGAACCCACTTCAGGAAATTCAGTGGAGATGGCATATGGGTACCAAATAAATGCGGGACTTACTGGCGGCAATTCGGTTAATCCTGTATTATTTTTTGATAAGTTCAATGGTTTTTTAGGATCAAAGAAGTCTCCGACTACACCGGTTTCATAATCAAATTGTCGATAAGGATAGTTGCCTCCAATAAATAAAGGATATCCAAAATAACCTGCTTTACGCGCTTGATTTAATTCATCATAGCCACGAGGGCCTTTTTCTTCAAATTTATCTCCACCAGCATCTGGTCCAACATCACCCCAATATAAGAAACCAGTTTTTCTATCAACAGAAATACGATAGGGGTTTCTAGCGCCCATTGTATAAATTTCAGGTCTTGTTTTTGGTGTACCTGGTTTAAAAAGATTTCCTTCAGGAATTGAATAAGAAGCATCAGGATTTATTTTAATGCGCAACACCTTTCCTCTTAAATCGTTGGTATTACTTGATCCTCTGCGTCCATCATATTGCTCAAAACCCGGACGATTATCTATAGGACCATAACCTTCTAAAGTATATTTTGAATCTGGTTGATTAAACGGTGTGGTATTATCTCCTGTTGAAATAAACAAAGATCCATCAGGCCCAAAAGTAAGCGAGCCTGCGGTATGACAACAAATATCTCTTGTGGTTGCTACGTCAATAATCTTTTTTTCAGTTGCCATATCCAATTTCCCATTTTTAAAAACAAAACGTGATAATCTATTGGCCGCTGTATCTTTTGTCGCATAAAACAAATAAACATAATTGTTTTTTGCATAATTAGGATCGGCTGTAACGCCAATTAATCCTTCTTCCGCATTTACACCCTTGGCTGTTGTTTTATGATACACATCAAGCTTAGCCACCTGTGTTACTTTTTTAGTAAGGTGATTATAAAACATCACTTCACCCTTACGTTGTACAACTAAGATATCAAAATTAGGAAGGATGGCCATTTCAGTAGGTTCATCAAACATGCCTCCCGCTAAAATATTTTTTGTAAATCGGTCTTCATCTGGTACCAAATATGATTTTACTTTTGAATAATCTAGTTGCACATTATTACCTATCGCATATTTTATACCACCTAAAAGATGTTGCATAAAAAGTGGCTCAGCAAAAGATTCATTCGTATGCCCAAGTTCAGTATAAAAAGCCCTACCGCCATCATATTCATGATACCAAGCCATTGGATGGCTGTTCCCATGTATTCCGCCTTCATATGATTTTTCATCAATGCTGATCAGCACTTTAACTTCATTTCCTGGTGCTTTTTTAAAATTATACCACTCATCGTATCTTTCCCAAACCGCAGGAAGATGTGCCGTGCTTGGATGTGGATTGTCATTGACAATTAATTTTGCTTTTTGTTGTTTGGGATGACCTTGGAAATAGGCACCTACTAATTTTCCATACCAAGGCCAAGTATATTCGCAATCAGTTGCTGCGTGCACACCCACAAAGCCGCCGCCCGCTTGAATGTAACGCTCAAACACGGCTTGTTGTTTGTTATCCAACATATCTCCGGTCGTACTTAAAAATACGATAGCACTGTACTTTTTTAAATTTTCTTCTGTAAAAATAGAAGCGTCTTGGGAGGTGTCTACTTTAAAATTATTTTCAGCGCCTAATTTTAATAGCGCCAACTTCCCAACCTTGATAGACCCATGTACAAATGCTGCTGTTTTAGAAAATACCAATACGCGGTTTTGTGCACCCACTTGCATCGTTATCACAAGTAAAAAGGCAATAAAATAGGATTTCATTTGATTCATAATGTTTCTTTGAATTTCTTCTTGAACACCATAGGTTCAAGCCTCAATTTGAAGAATAAATTTAATGATTTTATGATTATAAATAGGGGTCTTGGTAGCCGTATTTTATAAAGGATTGAATCCTGTTATACTACAGCAGTCATTATATTTATATAATTAATAATAAATGACGCCTTTAGGGCACAAATACCTTTGCTTGAAGTGCTTTTTGGATGGCCGTTGGTAATTTTGATAATAAATCATAACTGGTTGATTTTTCAACCGCATCTATGGTAGTTATAAAAGATTTCCAATCACTACTAATATTATTTTCATTAGGGGTATCAATGGCAAGAACTCTTGTATCTGAGGTAACTCTTGCTAAATCGTTATTACCTATTGGCAAAATAACCGCAACCTTCCACACTCTCTTTGGTACTACTATCTTACCGCCATTAATAGTTTCCGCAAATCCTATGGAGCCTGTTCCGCCCTTACCGTAGCTGCCCATAATAATATATACTTCAAATCCTTTTTGGACTTCGGCTCTAAGATAGGATTCTAGGCTAGCCCAAGCTTGTTGATTGTTATTGGGCGCTTGTGGAATCATGTTGGGCATTAAAAAGGTCGAAGAATTTGCCTCCGTTGAACTTGTTCTATCTCCCGATGGACAATTATGTCCTCGATCAAAACCAGAGCCACTATAACTATTGCTTTGAACTTGATAATAATTCGAAGGCAGATCTAAAAATGAAGCAAAATTATCTAATCTTCCAGTGCTACCAATATTACTTGCATCAGTATGCCAACTTACCCAATTGGGTGTTCCTCTTGAACTACTATATGATTCAGTATAGTACTTCATATCAATCAAATAATTTTCAGACATTGTAATACTGTTTGTAGCGCCTGAAGGGTTGCCAAAAAGTAAATTACTATTATCTCCATCTGCCGGCGGCACATCAGCACCTGTTCCATTGGGTACTCCTCTTCCTGCTGTAGGTGTTGAACCTTGAAGTAAATTATCAGCAACCACATCCAAAGGGTCAGTAAATAGGATGTTAGGATTTCCTTTTCCGATAAAAATAATATCATCAATATTCACCCTAGTAGTTCCTGTTTTTCTAATTTGGAATCGGACTTTTTTTGTAGCGCTTATTTTAAAGGAATCAGTAATAAAACTGCGGCTATTCGTTGCTAAAGAACTTCCTAATTGCGTAAACGTTATTCCCTGATCTTCGGACATCCAAACACTCACTTCCGATACCGCGTCAGTACCATATTGTGCGTGATTTATTTTCAACATTGTGATACTATCTATATCAAAATTCATTGTCATTTTCCCTGTTCTTAACCTTACGGATTGAAGGTCATTCTTAATATCAGCAGTTAATTTTCCTAACAAAGCATCATCAAATGACCAATTCCCGGTTTTAATAGTAACATCTCCCAATAAATAGGCTGCCTTAGATCCCATTTCAAAATCTTCCTTAATAGTATATGGAGAAGGCACATGCTTATAAGCAACAGCCATTGTAGCAGCTTGGTCTGACTTTTTGGAACACCCAACTATCGTTAATAAAACGATCGCAAATAGAACAACTTTTTTCATAGTAGGGCAATTATATTGCCATAAAAATAGATAATAATCTATTATTATTTATACTATTTTCTAATATTAATGAAAAAATATTGAAGGGTCCTAAATAATTATACCATTTAGTGGACTAAAGTAGGGGTGGGGTTTTTGTAGGATAGTTAAAACAGCTCACCAAAGACGATTTATACTCTATGATGATCTGCTTTCCAGTTTTGAATTGCTGCTTTAATTTCTTTGTTAGATAAATTTTCCTTGATTGCACGATCTAATAAAGCTAAATATTCGTTATCGGGTGCAAATCGAAGGGCTATAATTTGTGGCAACTTTAATTCAGCTGGAAATAATTTTCCAGTTAAAACATAATGGCGCAAATTTTCTTCGGCACGAATAGCGCGGTCCTGCGCTTTTAACGGAAATGTGCGAATATATATCCATAACACGGCAAAAATAAACGCAGCTAAGGTTAATAAAGCAGCCAAATACTTATTTTCAGGCGTAGCGCGGCATAAATAATTGATGGACCCACCCAACAAGGCGAGTATTGATAACATTCCAATATAATGAAATCCTGCTACTATTTTAGCATGGTTTTTGAAATTTTGTTCTTGCATGTTTATGTATATTTAAGTTGTAAGTTACTCATTTTTGATTCAATGGAAGCCAATGTTATTGTTTTATCCTATCTTAATTTTGCGAGAAGTTTAAAAACTAATTACACCAAAGCTTCAAATAATATTTCAACTGGATGTAATGCTGTTTTTTGTGCCCCATCTTTTATTTGATGGCGACAACTGGTTCCTGGTGCTGCAATGATGGTATCGCTTAATTGATTTCGTACGGCAGGTAACAATACTAGTTCTCCAATTTGCATGGATAAATCATAATGTTCTTTTTCATAGCCAAAGGATCCCGCCATGCCACAACAACCCGATGCAATTACCTCCACTTTATAATTTTCCGGAAAAGAAAGTATGGATTGTGTTGGTGCGACTGAGGCTATTGCCTTTTGCTGACAGTGACCATGTAATTTTATGAGCCTTACATTTTTAGTAAAAGCTTCTTTTTGAATATTTCCTTTGGTAATTTCATTAGCAATAAATTCGTCAATTAAAAAAGCATTTTTAGCTAATGCTTTTGCTGATGCTAAATTATGATCATACGCCAAATCAGGATATTCATCCCTGAAAGTAAGAATTGCAGAAGGTTCAATACCAATCAATGGAATTTCACCTGTTACGATGCCACCTAATAGTTCAATATTTTGATTCGCAATTTTTTGTGCATGTCTTAATAATCCCTTGGAAAGCCAAGCCCTCCCACTTTCCACCTGCTTAGGTAATAATACTTCATAGCCTAATTTTTCCAACAACAAAACGCCCTTCATTCCAATTTCTGCATCATTGTAATTGGTAAACTCATCGCAAAACAAGTACACCTTTTTATTTCCTTTTGTGTTGTTGGAGGTATAATTTTTTTGGAACCACTTTTCTAAACTGACTTTTGATATTTTTGGCATGGATCTTTTAATAGCAAAGCCGGATAGTTTTTTAATCACTGCTCCGGTGATCACATTGCTAATAATAAAATTATACAAGCTAGGAAATAGGGAGGCCAGTTTTGCAGCTGCTGTAAAGTTTGCAATTAATTTTGAACGGAAAGGCACGCCATTGGCATCATAATATTGTTGTAAAAACTCCGCCTTCAACTTAGCCACATCCACATTGGATGGACACTCCGACTTACACGCTTTACAACTTAAGCACAAATCCATGACTTCATAAATTTCTTTATGATCAAAGCGATTTAATTTGTCTGAATTGGTTAAAAACTCTCTTAAAATATTTGCGCGCGCTCTGGTCGTATCTTTTTCATTTTTGCTTGCCATAAATGATGGACACATGGTCCCTCCCGATAAATGTGTTTTGCGACAATCACCTGATCCATTACATTGTTCGGCATGTTGTAATATGTCTTGTTGGTGGAATCGAAAAATGCTTTTGAATTCGGGGGTATACTGACCTGGAGTATACCTTAACATGCTATTCATGGGTGGGGTATCCACTATTTTATTGGGATTAAAAATATTGTCCGCATCCCAAGTGTATTTTACCGTTTTTAATAATGCATAATTTTTTTCACCCACCATTTGTTTTATAAACTCGCCTCTTAACCGCCCATCTCCATGTTCACCACTTAAAGAGCCTTGGTATTTTTTTACCAGCGTGGCTACTTCTTGCGCAATGGTTCGGAATAGTTCATTTCCTTCCACCGTTTTCAAATTAATAATAGGACGCAAATGTATTTCTCCTGATCCGGCGTGCGCATAATGAACCGCATGTAAATTATGCTTCACTAATATTTCATTAAAATCTCGAATATAATTAGGTAAGTCGGCCACATCGACGGCAGTGTCTTCAATGACTGGCACTGCTTTTTCATCGCCCGGTAAATTTCCTAAAAGCCCTAGCCCCGCTTTTCGTAAGGTCCATATTTTTTTGGTGTCTGCACCAAATAATACAGGGAAGTGATAGCCTAATCCAACAGCGCGCATATCTGCTTCCACTAGACTGGTCAAATTTGTAATCTCGGCGCGCGTAGCCTTTGTAAACTCAATCACTAATATGGCACCCGGATCGCCTTGTACAAAAAATCTATTTTTACTTTGTTCAATATTTTCTTTGGTACATTCTAAAATATAGTGATCAATTAATTCACTTGCTGATGGATTGTATTTTAATCCAATTAAGTTAGCGCGTAATGCTTCATCAATACTATTAAAATGAACACATAATAATCCAATTTCCTTTTCAGGTAAAGGATTTAAGTGTAACTTAATTTCAGTG
Organism: Chitinophagaceae bacterium; assembly: GCA_009693715.1. GTDB lineage: Bacteria > Bacteroidota > Bacteroidia > Chitinophagales > Chitinophagaceae > Sediminibacterium. The sequence goes on along the minus strand of SHWT01000020.1, from coordinate 4,696 downwards.
ATAAAAGCCAGTGTGCCTTCTGATCCAGCAATGAGTGAACAAAAATTAAAATCCTCACCACCTGCTTTAAATGGCGCCATTTCTACTAACAGATCAATTGCATATCCCGTATTGCGTCGCTCTACCGATTTTTTAGGAAACTCTTTTTTAATTTCAACCTGGTTGTCGTAATTACTTAACATGCTTCGCGTGCTTTTATATATCGCACCCTCCAATGTTGTTAACACACACTTTGCATGAAAGTCATCCAATGACAATGCTTTAAAAACAACCTCAGTACCATCACTTAAAAAAGCAGTGACTTCCAATAAATGTTCACGCGTACTTCGATAGATGACCGAATTTGAGCCACATGAATTATTGCCCACCATGCCACCCATCATAGCCCTATTCGCAGTGGAAGTTTCTGGTCCAAAATACAACCCATGGGGGTGTAAAAATAAATTCAACTCATCTCTTATGACACCAGGCTGTACACGAACCCATGATGCTTCTTCATTTAATTCAATGATTTTTGTAAAATGCTTTGATACATCTACTATTATCCCATTGCCCACTACCTGTCCTGCGAGTGAAGTACCTGCAGTTCGAGGAATTAAATTTGTTTTATTTTCTCTGGCAAACTGTATTAAAATTTGAATATCCTCCTTTGTTTTTGGAATGGTAACCGCTAATGGCATTTCACGATACGCCGATGCATCCGTTGCATATAGCGTTCGCATGGTGGTATCGTCGTATAATTCGCCCTGTAGTTGTGTAGCTAGTTTTTGTAGTTTGCCCTTCATTTCCCTAATTGATAATGTACTCTATAGTATGCAGGCAAATTTACTTATTTATTGTGTATCCTGTAAAGGAAAAGCCCAAACTTAATTAGTAAGTTTGGGCTTTAGCCATTGTATTGGCTATATGTTTCAACAAGCGTAAAATTTTAATTTATTCGCTTCCTATTTTATCCAAACTGCACCAACACCGGCCTCCCACAATTGCTTATTTAAAGCAGGAAGTAGGTTATTTTTTAGGTCAAGGCCTCTTGCTTTTAAAGCCTCCCATATAGGCGTGTATTCTTTTAATAAATCAAGAACTGGTTGATTTACTCTTGGAATATCACTTTCGTTTTGATTGACCATAAACATATATTCTGCGGTAAACTTATTTGGGAAATTTTCAACATCATCATAAGCAGTTGATTTGCGTTGTATCATATCCTCATCCCAAGCTTTTAATTGCTTAACCAATCCTTCCCCTGCCGCTTTTACTGCACTGTATTTGCTATCTGAAGATAAATTTTTCAAAACAGCTTCTAATTGACTTTTACTTTCATATAAATCAAGAATCATAGTATGCATGGTAATAACCTCCCCTTCCATTTGTTTCATTAAAGCGTCAAATTCCTTATAATCATTTTCACCTACTTGGTATAATGGATTGGCTAAAATACTAGTAGTGGTGCTGCTTTTTTGTGCACCCGCTTTCACTGTTATTGTATAATTTCCAGGAACTGCTTTGTGTCCTTTAAAACTACTTTCAATAAAAACACCTGGAATGGCTGGTATGCTTGGATAACGCATGTCCCACACAAAACGATTTAATCCTTTGCTTGAAGGTAGTTTCGGGTCCTTCGCACTGCGACGTCCACTAGTTTTGTTATCTGTTTCTGTTGTAGAACTAAATTGTCTAACTACATTTCCTGCAGCATCTTTAATTTCCATGGTAACCACTTCGTTTTCTTTTAAAGTAGGAAGCTGATAATAAAGAACAACACCTGATGCAGGATTCACACCCTCGAACATCTTACTACCATTAAATTCCTCATTGTTTTGGTCTAATTCACTATAGCCATTCACTAAATAGGTGTTGGTGGGTTGATACAATATAGTATTGGTTGTATCTTTTTTATATGCTCTAAATAAATTTAAATCATCTAATATCCAAAACGATCTGCCAGATGTGCTCGCTATTAAATTGTCTTGATGAATACGTAAATCAGTAATGGGGGTATTCGGTAAATTTAATTGAAATGGCATCCAGTTTTTTCCACCGTTGCGAGAAATATAAATACCAAATTCAGTGCCTGCAAATAACAAATCTTTTACTTTGGTATCTTCTCTTACAACTCTTGTAAACGCGTTAGCAGCAATTCCAGTATTAATTTTTGTCCAAGTTTTTCCATAGTCCGTTGTCTTATATAATCCAGGGGTATGGTCATCAAACTTATATCTTGTGGTTGCAATGTATGCTGTTGCATTATCAAAAGGAGATACTTCAATAGCATTAATCAAACACTCTGCAAGTCCTGCTGGCGTTATATTTTTCCATGTTTTACCGCCATCTTTAGTGATATAAACAAAACCATCATCACTTCCTGTATAGATAACTCCTTTTTCGTTGGGTGATTCGATAACATAGCTTAATGTTCCATAATTTTCGGCGCCTACTGCTTCGTTGGTATAAGGCCCACCTGGTTTTCCTTGTTTGGCTTTTTCATTTCTTGTTAAATCAGGTGAAGCTTCGGTCCAGGTTTTACCCATATCGGTGGTACGCAATAAAACTTGTCCGCCATGGTAGTAAGTATTGGGTTCATGCTTACTCCATATAATAGGTGCGTTCCAATTGAATCTGTATTTATCATCTTTTGCATCCTTCCCTAAATATTGAATAGGTGCAGCCATGATATTGGTGCTTCCTTTTGATTTGCTGTCAAATACTTCAATGGTTCCTTGATAGCTACCGCCTAAAACATATCTTGGATCATTTGGATCAAATGCTAGAAATGCACTTTCGCCGCCTGCTGATGCGCTCCAATGAGTTGTGTTAATTCCTCCTCTAAATGAGCGGCTAGCAATTTTTACTGAACTGTTATCCTGTTGTCCGCCATATATATTATAAGGAAATTCATTGTCTACATTAATACGATAAAATTGTGCGGTTGCATAAATATTTTGACTACTCCATGATTTTCCGCCATTAAATGTAATTGCTGCGCCGCCATCATCTGCAATAACCATATTGTTACTATTGCTTGGATTGATCCATAAATTATGATAATCACCATGGGTGGATGAAATGTTTTCCCAAGTTTTTCCGCCGTCGGTTGATTTTAATGCTGGCGCATTCATTACATATAATGTGTTCTCAATAATTGGATCAGCGAATACTTCTATATAATACCAAGCTCTTCCAATGATACGGTGATCACTAGTGGCGTGGCTCCATGTTTTTCCTGCATTTTCTGAAACGTACATTCCTCCAGCTTCTTTTGTAAAATCACTTTCAATGAGTGCATAAACTTTTTCTGAGTTTGCGCGACTTACTGTTATTGCCATTTTCCCCATTTCTTTTGGCAAACCATCCTGCATTTTATTCCAAGTAGCGCCTCCATCTGTTGATTTATATAAACCACTACCAGGTCCGCCACTCGTTACTTTCCAAGGGGTACGACCATGCTCCCACATTGCCGCATATAATATTGTTGGGTTATTCATATCCATGGATAATTCAGCACAACCTGTTTTGTCATCTACATACAAAACTTTATTCCAAGTTAAACCACCATCTGTTGATTTATAAATACCGCGATCATTTGAACTGCTATATAATGAACCCTGCGCTGCAACAAAAACAATATTTGGATTTTTAGGATCAACCACTACACGCGCAATATGATGTGTAGCATCCAACCCAATTTTTTTCCAAGTTTTTCCAGCATCTGTACTTTTATACATGCCATCGCCATGGTGAGTCATCACGCCTCTTACTGCGTGCTCTCCCATACCCACATAAACTATATTAGGATCGCTTTCAGCAACCGCAATACCACCCACAGTAGCAGTTTTAAAAAAACCGTCGGAAATATTATTCCAACTAAGTCCCATATCCTCGGTTTTCCATAATCCACCACCAGTAGTACCCATATAATATACCATGGGATTACTAGTAACACCCACTGCGGTATTGGATCTGCCGCCTCTAAAAGGCCCAATACTTCTCCATTTAACTTGTTTGAATGTTTTATTCAATTCAGCAGTATCTGCATTGCTTTGTGCATTTGCAAAGGTGGCGAATAATAATAAAAAGAAACTTTGGATAAATAATTTTATCATAATAGGTATTTTTAGAAAATGTTGCGAATAAAACCGGATAGTAATATTACGAATTTTACTGTCTGAAATATAAAAAAGGGCGCTATTTTTTAAAATAGCGCCCTTTTAAAAGGTCTTCTTTTTAGTACCTTGTTATAATGAGGAGTCTCTTTTTACATTTAGGAAAAAATCCTTAAAATAGTCCCGGTTAAAGTAGTTTGGTATTTTTTCAAAGCAGTGGTTGCAGGTCCGGTTGTAACGGACCCGGTAGTAGTAAATACAGAACCATGTGCAGCACAATAAAAACTATTATTTGCCTGATATACGATACTTGCTTGCTGATGCGTGCAAATTGAACTCACTGCAATTATTTCAAAGGGGCTGATGTTTGTTTTAACAATAATAATTTTTGTAGTAGGGTCAACATAAAATCCGCCATTTGTTTTTAAAGCATCAAAAGGCGATTTGCTAATATCAATACTAAAATCAACGGTGCTTGTATTATTCCCACCACCACCACCTGTATTATAGCCACCACCACCTGTATTAGTATTAGTGCTTGGTCCATCTGACTTAGAACAGCTTTGCATACAACCAAAAATTAAAATTGCAGCACC
>SHWT01000019.1 GCA_009693715.1 Chitinophagaceae bacterium | reverse complement strand
CCTCGTTTGTAACTTCTGCTTCATCCACACCTAATTTGTCAACGATAATTTTTTTAACTCTAGTAGCGATGTCTGACATTGTAAAAAGTTTTGTTTACGGCGCAAAAATATACTTTTTGTCAAAAACGAAGTATTTTATTTGCCTTTTTATTTATACAATTTAACGCTTATTTGCAATAAAGGGTTCATTTGGCTGATTTTGATGTAAAAGCAGGCAAAATCGAGGTGATCTGACCTATGCAAGCCTAGTAATATGCTTGTTAAAAGTTAATTATTCATGGGGACAAACAAGGGTGAATAGCTAGGAAAGGCTTCGTTGATGATACAAATCCTCATTAGGCTTTGTCGTCTTTATGCTTTTGTTTTAAAATACCTCTCAGTTCATGCTGATGCTCCATGGGGATGGTTTCCTTACTTATTAGAAAAAAGGATTTAGGCCCAAAATAAAGATGGAAAAAATAAGGACTTTCAAAATAGTAGGTTAGCTCGGACCATTGCCATTGCGCTTCCGCATGCTCTGAAACCAAGTTGGCTCCTTGTTGATTATAGCTAAAATCCCAATGGGTTTTGAATAATTTAGTTTTCTTATAAAATATAACAGGAAGCAAGTACCAAAAAAGTAACATCAATATTAACCACAAAACAGAACCAAACAAGAAAAGCTCTGGTCGTATCTTTTTTTGAAATAATAATACGGCAGTTACAATCGCATATATATTTACTGCAATCATTAAGCCTTTAATTTCTGATTGCTTTATAAAATGATATCGAAGTGCTTGCAACACCTCCTTTCTATTGTAACTAATTAAAAAAGACATTTTTATATGATTACTGTTAAGAAGGCAAAGTTACTACACCAGGTATGTATTGGGTAATAAATTGTAAAATAATATGGTATATTTAAAATAAAAACAAGCATGTCCAAATAGATATATTGGTTTGACGACGTACAATACGATGTAAAGTTAAGAATTACGAATGGTTGACAAATAATTTTAGCAAACCTCTTTATTTCCCAATACAAAATTTGGAGAAAATAAAATCCAATTGATCTTCACTAGTGATTTCACCTGTAATGGTGCCTAAATAATGTAGGGCTTGTCGAATATCTAATGCGAGTAAATCGCCTGTTACATTTTGTATTAATCCTGTTTCAACATCATTCAATGCAAGTAATAACTTTTTTAAGGAACTTACGTGTCGCGCATTGGTAACAATCGTGCCTTCTTTTTTCAATTGATCTCCTACCACTTTTTGCGTGATCGCATTTTTTAATGCATCAATATTGTTTTTATCTTTTGCAGAAATGAAAACAATATTTTTAAAACTATTAAAATTGGTAACAACATCCGCAGTGGTCAAATCTATTTTATTTCCAACCAAAATAATTTTATCTAAGCCAATCTCCTTTTCCCAGGTATGTATTTGCTCATGGGTTGTGCTGTTTACATCAAATAAAGCAATCACAATATCTGCTTGAATTATTTTTTCCTTACTCTTATCAATTCCCATTTGTTCAATCACATCGCCAGTTTGCTGCCTGATACCAGCAGTATCAATTAGTTTGTACAATACACCATCAATATTCAAAAGTTCTTCCACGGTATCTCTGGTGGTTCCAGGAATTTCACTCACTAATGCTCTTTGCTCATTTAACAAAGTATTTAACAAGGTAGATTTCCCTGCATTGGGTTTACCTACGATGGCCACTTGTACCCCATTCTTTATTACGTTTCCTAATTTAAAGGATTCTAATAATATATTTGTTTTCAATTGTAATTGATGTACTAAAACTTCCAGCTCCTTTTTATTAGCAAATGCCACATCCTCTTGTGAAAAATCAAGTTCTAATTCAATCAATGCAGAAAATTTAATGAGCTTTTCACGCATCAATTTTAAATCATCTGAAAATCCACCCTTTAAATTATACAAAGCGGCTTGACGCGAAGCTTCGGTATTACTCGCAATTAAATCTGCTACCGCTTCCGCTTGTGTCAAATCCAGTTTCGCATTTAAAAATGCCCTTTGGGTAAATTCACCCGGCTTGGCGAGTCGCGCACCTTGCTGTATCATTAATTGCAATAAACTGTCTTGAATAAAAGGAGAACCATGACATGAAATTTCAATGACCTCCTCACCTGTGTATGATTTTGGTGCACGATATAAGGTGATTACTACTTCATCAACCACGATATTGTCAAATTCAATTTTACCAAAATGAACGGTATGCGTTTTTTGTAGCAATAAATCCTTTTTAGGGAAAACACCATTGACTATGTCAATAGCTTTTGCACCACTTAAACGTATTACTGCAATAGCGCCAATACCTGGCGCAGTAGCCAAGGCAACAATCGTATCATTCCAATTACTCATATTTTCGCGCATACACAAAGGTAACTTTTTGCAGTTTATTTCACAGGCAAATAATAGCGACCTCCCATTAATTTATTACCCGACAAAAAAAATCCTTCCCGATGAACTCGGGAAGGATTTTATATTTTTAATTCCTTTGAATTAGTCTTCAGAAACCATGAAAACAATGGCTTGACGATGGCGGTAAATTACATTACGACCATTTTGTACAGCTGGCCTCCATTTTGGGCCTCTTTGGATTACACGAACGGCTTCATCTTTTGTACCAAATCCTGGATCATTTTCTGCTTTTACTTCAGAAATGGTACCATCTTTTGATACGATAAAAGAAACCACTACACTATATTTTCCAGTAGGGGCGCCATTTTCAACTGGCAAATCCCTATTTAAAGTTCTTTCCAAATAACGAATCCAACCTTGTTGTCCACCTGGGAATTCAGCAGGTATTTGAACTACGGTGAAAATTTTATTTTCATCGTCATCCTTTGGTGCTACCACGATAGCTGTGCTTTCAACTGGCGCAACCACACCTTCATCCTTCGTTCCCTCTTGGTTAAATGTACCAATTTTGGTGTCCTCTAATTTTTCCACTTCCTTAATTTCATCTTCTTCCTTCACTTCCTCGTCTTTTACAATCTTAGGGGGTGTGAATTTAGTGACTTCCACTTTAGGAGGCTCTTGCTTTGGCGGTGGCGGTGGTGGTGGTTCAGGTTTTTTATCTTCCTGAACATTTTCTAATGAAAGATCCACCGCAATCATTTCGGCTTGTTTTTTCTTGATAGAATTTGACAATATAGCACCTACAGAAAGTAGCAAAGTAAGCAACAACATGCCAATCATACCTGTCTTGATACGTTGATTATATGTTTTGCGTAGTTCGTAAGCACCATATTCCTTGTTTCTACCCTCAAAAACCAGGTCAAGAAAATCAGCGGTTAATATTTTATTTATATCCATTTTTTAATGCTTTTAATTGCTTGTAGGAGGTTGTGAACTCTTATCAGAAATAGAAACTAGTTGTGCCTCGCCTTCTGAAATATCTACTAATGCATATTTTTTAACTACATTAATAGCCATCTCATCCAATATATCCACCACATTTTGATAATTGCAGTCGACACTAGGTTTGATAACTACTACGAAATCTTTTTCTGGATTTTCAGCGTCTCTAGAACGGCTTATAACATCAGCCTTCTTTTTTAATATAATTTCACGAATTGAATTTTCTCCATTATATGAAGCAGACAAAAAATTTGAACCATCTGGTTTTAATTGCCCCTCATAATAATAAATATGATTATCCGCACCCATCATAATAGTAAGTACGCCTGATTCCTTCGCTTTGTTTTGGTCCTCTGGGATTACTTTATCATCAGGCAAAAACAGTTTAAATGCTGTTGGCTGACTCATTGTAGTAGTGAATATAAAAAAAGTGATCAACAAAAATCCTAAATCCACCATCGGTGTTAAATCCACACGCGTTGATAGTTTTTTTCCTTTTTTGACTCCTGGTCCTTTTTTATGGCCACCGCCCGAGGTATCTAATTCTGCCATATCAGTAACTTTTTATTAGTTATTAAATTTAATTATCCTCATCATCCCTAGCCATTGACTTTTTGTAAAGTTCAGATCCAACAGGGGCATTTTCAGGATTGGTTACCATTTGGAATTTCAATAAATCGTTTTTCTTAAATGCAACAATTACATTTTTGAATGAAGGATATTTAGACACATTGTCCCCTTTTAATAAAAGGTCCATTTTAGTGCCCGCATAAGCTTCCTTCACCACTTGCATCCAAGTGATTAACTCATTATTGGTACTATCCTTACATGGTATACCTGGTAATTGGTCTCCTTTTCTGTTTTCTTCAGGAATGGCTAAAAAAGAATTTAAACCGCTAAATGAAGCCCCGATAAAACTTGCTTTTTTAAACGCTGGTACATTGATGCCTAAATTGCGTGTTGTATTTAATGTATTCGCTACCACTTCTCTTTTTTGCTCATCATCTATCGTCAGAAATACTTTACCATCTTTATCAATCGTTATCAAAACAAAATCCTTGCTTGGCGCAATTTTTGAAGCGACCGAACTTGGGGTGGTCACAGCAATAGCTTCCGCTGGCTTGAATTTTGTCGTTAAGATGAAAAAAGACAATAAAAGGAAGGCCACATCGCACATGGCTGTCATGTCGATATTGGTACCTTTACGAGGTAATTTAGCTCTACCCATTGTATAGTCTTTTAAAAATTATTAGGTGCTAACACCTAAATTAAATTACGTTGTTTTCTACTATTTGTAGTTTGCTGCGAAGCTTTGTGTTAATGTGAAACCAGACTCGTCGATACCATAAGTGATACCGTCAATTCTTGTAGTGAACACATTATACATGACGATCGCAACAGCAGATGTACCAATACCTAAAGCAGTATTGTACAAGGCCTCGGAAATACCTTGCGATAATTCACGTGCTGCTTCACCACCACCTTCTTCACCTAATTTAGAGAAAGAACGAATCATACCTAATACCGTTCCAAACAAACCTAATAAGGTTGCAACAGAAGCGATAGTAGATAAGAAAACTAAATTCTTCTCCAACATTGGTAATTCCAATGCAGTAGCTTCTTCTATTTCTTTTTGGATATTCAATACTTTTTGGTCTGTATCTAATTCAGTATTTGTAATCATTTCTTTGTATTTCTTCAAACCAGACTTCATTACATTACCTACAGATCCTTGTTGCTTATCACACTCAGCTAAAGCTTTATCCACTTCTTTATTCGCTAAATGAAATTGTACTTTACGAACAAATTGTGCAATGTTTCCTTTTCCAGCTGCTTTTTTAATGGTCATTAATCTTTCAATTACAAAAGTTAAAACGATTAATAAACTTCCAATTAAAATTGGAACCACAATACCACCCTCATACATTTTAGTAAATGTTCCTTTGGGTCCTTTGTGCGCAGGCCAAAATCCGCCATTCGGATCTGGAGTTGTGAAATTACTAGCGTTACCTAGCACAAAACGCCAAAGAACATAACCTGCTACGATACACACGATGGGTGCTAATGTAGCAATCAAGTTTCCGCCTTCTTGAGGCTGTGCAGCACTTTTAGCTGTTGCAGATGATTTTGAAAGATCAGCCATGATTCAATTGATTTTAGTTTAAAATTATTTTTTTAATTACCCCGATAATTACGAACCCCATTTTCTCTCAAAAATGTAAATTAATAGTTATTAAGGGCTTACAAAATAGGTAATTTATTGGTCCAAACAAATTTCCAAGTATTTTTTTATTATAAAGTTTTACAAAAAACCATCCTTGTCATGAAACTTGTATATTTACTACTGTTATTTATAAACTAATAATGTTTAATATGAAAAAAATAATGCTCGTTTTTGGCCTATTTGTAATGATGCAAAATCAGGTTCAAAGTCAACGCCCAGTTGGTCCTAGACCGGATCAAATGCCTGGCCAACGCCCTGATACAAGCGGCGTAAAAAAGGATACCCCAACTGTAAAAACAGGCCCCAAAGCCTATGGGGAAGTCATCACCAAAAAAGCGGTAAGCCAAAAAGGTGTTTTTACTGTACATTTTTTAGATGATAAATTCTATTTTGACATTCCAGACCAATTATTAGGTAGGGAACTTCTAGCGGTTACTCGTTTTGTTAAGGTTCCAGGCGGCGCCCGTAAATATGGTGGCGAAGAAGTGAATCAGCAAAGCATCTTATTCGAAAAAGGACCTAATCAGCGCATATTTATGCGTGTGGTATCCCTAATTAGTAAGGCTGACTCCACACAAACCATTGCAAAAGCAGTGAAAAATTCCTATTTAGACCCTATTGTAGCTTCTTTTGATATTAAAGCCATTGGTAAGGATTCAAATAGCTCTATTATTGACGTAACTGACTTTTTTAAAGGGGACAACCAAGCGGTGAGCTTGAGTAGCAATGAGAAGCGCTCTTTTAACCTAAGTGCTTTAGCATCAGACCGCTCTTATATACAAAATATGAAGTCCTACCCTAAGAATATTGAAATTAGGACCGTTAAAACCTATTCAGCATCCGCTGGTGGGGGATTAGGAAGCCCATTGGGTGGTGGAAGCTCCATTCCAGCCGCAAGCAATGCTGGGGCGGTTACTTTTGAATTAAATACATCGGTATTATTATTACCTGAGGTTCCAATGAATCGCCGTTTATTTGATCCAAGGGTGGGTTATTTTGCAGATAATTTTGTAGAATATTCTGATGAGCAACACAAGGTAGAAAGCCAAATTTTCGCAGTGCGATACAGATTAGAGCCAAAGCCTGCTGACATGGAAAATTATAAAAAAGGCATGTTGGTGGAGCCAGCAAAACCAATTATATATTATATCGACCCAGCGACACCAAAAAAGTGGGTGCCTTACTTAATCGCAGGGGTGAATGACTGGAATGTAGCCTTTGAAAAAGCAGGTTGGAAAAATGCAATCAGTGGAAAAGAATGGCCGAATGATAGTACGATGAGTTTGGAAGATGCACGTTATTCAGTGATTCGCTATTTCGCATCTGATATTGAAAATGCTTATGGCCCGCAAGTACACGATCCAAGAAGTGGTGAAATTTTAGAAAGCCATATTGGCTGGTACCACAATGTGATGAATTTAGTGCATGATTGGTTTATGATACAAACTGCTGCAGTAGATAGCAATGCGCGTAAAATGAAATTTGATGATGAGTTAATGGGGCAATTGATTCGCTTTGTATCCTCACACGAAGTTGGACACACTTTAGGGTTGAGACATAATATGGGAAGCAGTAGTAAAACACCTGTTGAAAAATTAAGAGATAAAAAATGGGTGGAAGCAAACGGACATACTGCATCCATTATGGACTATGCGCGTTTTAACTATGTAGCGCAACCGGAAGATAATATTAATGAATCTGGTTTGTTCCCTCGTATTGGAGATTATGACAAGTGGGCGATCCAATGGGGTTATACTTATACAGGTCAATCAGATGTGAATGAAGATAAAAAAGAAAACAACAAATGGATTATTGCGAATTTAAAAAATAATCCAAGAGTATGGTTTGGTGGTGAAGGTTTTGGTGCTGATCCACGTGCACAAACGGAAGACTTAGGAGATAATTCAGTTTTAGCAAGTGAATATGGTATTAAAAACTTAAAACGTATCCTTGTTAAATTACCAGAGTGGACTAAAGAAGAGGCAGATAAATATGAAAACTTAAATGATATTTATATGCAATTGGCTGGCCAATTTAACAGATACATGAACCATGTTGCTAAAAATATTGGTGGTGTTTATGAGAACATTAAGAGTGTCGAAGAACCAGGTGATGTTTATACACCTACGCCAGTAGCCATGCAAAAAAGTGCAATGGCATTTTTACAAAATCAATTATTCACTACGCCAAAATGGTTATTGGATAATTCAATTTTGAATAAAATTTCTAACCCTGTTGCTAATGAGCGTGTACAAGGAATTCAAACAAGTGTATTAAAAAGCTTGCTTGATAAAGGCCGCTTATTAAGATTAACCACCAGTAGCACTCGTTTCAACAATGCAAGCTATGCATTAAACGAAATGATGGATGATGTAAGAAAAGGATTGTTTAGCGAATTAGCTACCAAAAAAGCAACGGATGTATTTCGTCGCAATTTGCAAAAAACTTATGTAACTCAATTAAATGATTTAATCAATCCAAGTGCAAGCCCTGCTGCTGCCGCAGCCGCAGCTGGAGGATTTAGAATTGGTGCACCAGTGGATGTTGAAAATTCAGATGTATATTCTGAAGCTAAATCACAATTAAAGAAATTAGCAGCTACCTTAAGAGCAGCTACCTCAAGTGATGCAGCAAGTTCAAGTCACTATGCTGATTTACAAGACAGAATTAAAAAAGTATTAGATCCTAAATAAAAAGGAACTGCTTTTCAAATACGAAAAAGCCCCGCCCCGATGCATCGGTGCGGGGCTTTTTTATGCAACGGCTATATCGCAAATTTTGTTTTTGCAATTTATAAATAGCGAAAAAATAGCTTGGCTAAGAAATGCGTTTGTAGCATTTCAGGGCAAGACTATTTTGAAGCGATAAATAAATGAGATGCTTTTCTATTAAAAGAAATTACTCGTAACGTAGTGCATCAATTGGATTCAATGCTGCTGCTTTCATCGCTGGATAAATTCCTGCAACCAGTCCAACCAAGGTACAAATGGCAATTCCAATTCCCACCCATAACCAAGGGACAATGAAGCCTGTTTTTAAAACAATACTAAATATATTTCCTACCAGCACCCCTAAAATAATACCAAAGATGGCGCCCAAAATACTAATCAAAATACTTTCAAATAAAAATTGACGTCGCACATCCCTCTTTTTTCCTCCAAGGGCTTTGATCAATCCTACTTCTCTGGTACGCTCATTAACGGCCACTAACATAATATTCATTAACCCAATGGCTGCGCCAATTAAAGTAATCAAACCAATAGCACCAGCAGCACCACTAATGCCCGCCAACAAGCCAATAAATATATCAGCGAACTTATCACTCTTATCAATGATGAAATTATCCGACTCACTTGGTATTAGTCTACGCGCCTTTCTCATTTGCTCCATGGATTCACCAATGGCTGGATCCAACTCAGCTACATTGTTGACCATCACCCCTATTTGATAAGAGGAACTGATATTTTGATATTGTCGGATATTTTTTAGTGAAGTTACAATGACATCATCCTGACGCATCATTGCACTTGAGCCCTTTGATTTTAATAAACCAATAACACGGTAAGGCTTGCCTCCCACTAAAATAACTTTGTCAATACTTTTTTCGGGATTATTGGGAAATAATCTAGTGGCCACATTACTGCCAATCAAACAAACATTACGACCACTTTGCAAATCCACATTATTTAAGTTTCGTCCTAGGTTTAATTGGTATCCATTCACCCCTAAATAATTTTCATCGCCTCCCCACATGGATACCTGCGGATTGGTTTTATAATTTTTATAACGAAGTTCATTATTCCCATTACCTCTACGATATACACTTACTTGTGCCCTGTTAAAACCATAATTATCCTTAAAATAAACTGATTCTTCTAATTTAATAGGCTTGTCTAAATTTGATTTTTTTTCCTTTTGTCCTTTCTTCTCTTTTGAAAATTCTTGCCGATTCCTTCCCCCGCCGCCCATCATTCTTGCATTCATTTCCTTATACCGAATACTGAATGCATTTGCCCCCATAAAAGAAAAGTTTTCCTTTAAGCTTTGGTTCATTGCTGATATTGCGGTAATAATACCAATCAGCGCCATGATACCAAAAGCAATAATGGCCACGGTAATCCCCGTTCGTAGTTTATTGCTTTTTACAGTGCGCCAAGCCAAAATAAAGGAATCCTGAAGCGTCATGCGAATTATAATTATTGAACATTAAAGGTAGGTCAGATTTATGCAATGATACCCCTACTATTTGAAGAGCGGTTAAAAGTAGAGATAATTGAACAATAAATTAGGGAAAACACCTAGGACAACAATCAAAATGGCAATGACTGCCAACTTGTAAGTATAGGTTTTATCTAATTCGCCAATGGCAGGTGTCCCTGGTATAAAATACATGGCTTGAATCAATTTGAAATAATAATAGACACTGATACTAGCAAAAATCATCGCCACCACCACCAACCAGATGCCTGCACCCGCTACTAAAACTGCATTGATCATATAATATTTGGCAAAAAATCCGCCTGTAATTGGTATACCCGCTAAGGAACATAAAAACACAGTCGTTAAAAAAGCTAATAATGGATGCGACTTGGCCAAGCCGTGAAAAGCTTCAAAACTATTTTCTTTCATTTTCACCAACACAGCAAAAATACCGATGCTTGCTAATGAATATACAACGATGTATAAAAGGATGCCTTCGTTGGCAAAATTTGATGTACCATACAATGCAAATAACATGAAACCTGCTTGTGCGATACTGGAATAAGTCAACATTCTTTTTACGCTTCTTTGGAATACGGCAGTTACATTACCCACCATCAATGTACTTACAATGACCAATGGCAATATAATGCCCCAAGTTTTTTCAAACGGCTTGTATTGGACTAGGTAGATATTGATAAATGCGATAAAACCTGCCGATTTAGCAATGGTTGCCATGAAGGAAGTGAATACAGTGGGGGCGCCATCATATACATCCGGCGTCCAAAAATGGAATGGCGCTGCAGAAACTTTAAAATTCATTGCAGCAAAAATCAAAATAAGTCCCGCCGAAAACATGAACTGCTCATTGAGTATGCTAGGATCTGGTGGGATTAAATTAAAGCTACCAGTGGCGCCATAAATAAAAGTGATGCCTAATAATAGGATGCCCGTTGAAAAAGAGCCCATTAAAAAATATTTAATAGCCGCCTCATTACTGAACAAACTTTTCTTATCCGAGCCTGTTAAAATATATAATGGGATGGATAAAATTTCAATGCCAATGAACAACATCAATAAGTTATCAAAAGAGGTTAAAATACTCGCACCACAAAGCATAAAAAAGAATAAGGCATAAAAATCTGCCGCATGATTTCCAATTTTTGATATTTCTTCTCCATTGATCCATATATAAATAAAAGTTAAGCAATAAAACAAGGTATTGGTATACAAACCGAATCTAGAAAACGACAACATATTCTTCGTATCCACATCAACCACATACCAACCATTCAACTGCGCTAGATTAGCTAAGAACAATAAAAACAAACCAATTAAAGCAATATTTTTTTGCTTATTTTCTCCCTTGATACTCCAGGAAGCAAACATCATTACAACGCCAAAAAAAGCAGAAACTATAATTGCATTCATTACTAATGTGTTTAATTTATTTAACGATTATTTGTTGTAAACTATCGGCGGTTAAATCGAATAAAGGCTGTGGGAAAACCCCTGTAACAAATACAATAATCAATAAAACGATTAATACTATTTGCGCAGGTTTATTAATAGTTTGCATTTGATTGATAGATGTACTCACTTCACCGTAGGCGATCTTTTGGACCATATTTAAGGTATAGATCGCTGCCAATATTATACTTACGCCAGCAGCAGCCCCTACCCAAACGTTATACTGGAACAAACTATTAAACATTAAAAATTCGCCCACAAATGCATTGGTTAGTGGGAGCGCAATATTGGCTAAAGCAAAACCCACTAACAATATCGCAAGCGTGGGTTGTTTTTTTGCAAGTCCACCCATTTGTTGCATGGACCTATTACCTGTTTGTTGTTCAATGATATCTGCGATAATCCATAATCCCAAAACATTAATGCCATGTGAAAATAATTGGACCATTGCCCCTTGTATACCAATTTGAAGATGCGAAAATATAGCAGCATTCATCAAACCAATATGTGCAATTGAGGAATAAGCAATTAAACGTTTGATATCATCTTGGCGAATCGCAATAAAAGAAGCATATAAAATACCAATCACCGATAATATCACCACCACATTAATATGTGCCATAAATGCCGTTGGAAATAAAGGCAACAACCACCTAAGTATTCCATATAACCCCATTTTGACCATCACCGCACTCATCACCATGGTGACTGCAGATGGCGATTGCTCATAAGCATCAGGCTGCCAAGTATGTAAAGGAAAGATGGGCATTTTAATGGCAAATGCAATAAAAAATAATGCGAATGCAGTGACTTGTTGTCCCCCAGTTAAATTGGCCTTTGCAAAGGATTGAATCAAAAAGCTTTGATCACTCGTATGCATATAAACAAATATAATTCCAATAAGCATCATCAAGGAACCCAAAAATGTATAAATGAAAAATTTAAAGGTAACAGCGATTCTTTTTTCTCCACCCCAAATAGAACTTAAAAAGTAAACAGGGATTAAGGCTAATTCCCAGAAAAAATAAAACAATAAAGCATCCCCTGCTAAAAACACCCCCATGAGTCCACTTTGTGTAAAAAGTAATAAGGAAAGAAAAATATTTTTTTGCTTAGGCTGATTTTGTGAAGTCGCAATAATGATGGCCGGGAAACTAATCGCAGTTAATAATACTAAAATTTTTGCTAATCCATCTGCATGTAATAAAAACTGTGCATTCAACACTGGAATCCATGGTGCATTAAAATCAACTGCCCCGTTACCTGCTACTACTAATGCCGCCACCAAAGTTCCCAATGTAGAAACAATCGCTACTGTGTTTGCCGATTTATCATTTTTAATAAAAAGTAATAACAAGGCGGTAACAAAAGGAATTAATATAAATGATAGTAACATATAGCTTATTAAATAATTTATTTAATCGAATTATGAAAGAAACGTAATAATAGTGTGTCGTTAAACCAAAGTAAAAACAATAATACAATTCCTAAAACCATAAATAAAATATAATACCCTACTTGTCCATTTTGTATCAACCTTAATTGTCTTGCACTATAGTGTACTAATTTGCCCGTACCATTCACTGCACCATCAATCACTTGTTTTTCAATAATATTTTTCAAAAATCCTGCAAAACGATTTAAGGGATTTACAATTGCTGTATTGTATAATTCATCTATATGCCATTTGTTATAGAAAAATTTGCCAATAAAACTAGTAGGCGCTTCATCTGTTTTCTTTTTGTATATAATTACTGCTATCAATAATGCAATCACTGCAATGCTCACTGACACTGCCATTAATATCCACTCCATTGCATGTGACAAACCGATTTCAGTGGGTTCGCCCACAATAGTGCTTAGCTGATGTGACAACCAATGGTGTCCACCCATCATTTCAGGAACCCCAATGGCGCCTGCAATTGCACTTGCCACTGCTAATAAAATTAATGGCAAAGTCATCGCCATCGGTGATTCATGTAAATGGGCTTCTTGATTGTCTGTTCCTCTAAATTTTCCTAAAAAAGTAGTGGTATATAAACGGAACATATAAAAAGCAGTCATCGCCGCACCAATCACACCTAATACCCAATACACCGGACTTTTTGCAAAGGCTGCGGCAAGTATTTCATCTTTAGAAAAGAAGCCACTAAATGGAGGCACCCCAGCGATGGCGATACAACCTATTAAGAAAGTAATATGCGTAATGGGCAATTTTGATTTTAATCCGCCCATTTTACGAATGTCTTGTTCGTGATGCATTGCATGAATAACCGAACCCGCACCTAAGAATAATAAAGCTTTAAAAAATGCATGTGTTATTACATGAAACACTGCGCCTGAATAAGCACCTACGCCTAATCCTAAAAACATATAACCCAATTGACTTACTGTTGAATAAGCCAATACTTTTTTAATATCGTTTTGTTTGATCGCAATAGTCGCCGCTAACAAAGCAGTACTAATGCCTATGATGGCAATGACAGTTTGTGTGATTTCACTATGACTAAATAAAATATTGCTACGCGTTATCATATAGATACCTGCAGTCACCATGGTTGCAGCATGTATTAACGCTGAAACAGGCGTTGGACCCGCCATTGCATCCGGAAGCCAAGTGAACAAAGGAATTTGTGCACTCTTTCCCATGGCACCTACAAATAGTAATAAAGTAATACCTGTGATATCTGCACTAGATAATTTAGCCAAACTTTCTGCAGTGAGTACTTCACTGTAGCTTACCGAACCCAACTTGAAAATGATCCAAAATATGGCTAATAAAAAACCTAAGTCGCCAATACGATTCATAACAAAAGCCTTCTTAGCCGCATCATTAAAATCGCCATTGGTAAACCAATAACCAATTAACAAATAGGAACATAAACCAACACCTTCCCATCCAATAAACATGATCACATAGTTATCTCCTAAAACCAATAACAACATGGAGAAAATAAATAAATTCAGATAAGCAAAATACCTTGCGTAATGCGATGACGACTCCTCCTTCATGTATGCAGTGGAATATAAATGAATCAAGGAACCCACCCCTGTGATCACCAATAGGAAAAGGCTAGACAATGCATCTACTTTAAAATCAAAGGGTATTTTAATGGTTGCCGTATTGATAAAATCAAAATAATGAACGCTTGTAGCTCCATGATCTTGCACATATAAAAAAGCAAAGATGCTTGCGATGAATGAGGCTACAATATAGCCTGTTGCTTTATAGGCAATTACCTTTTTACTCCAATAGTTGCGTCCCAACCCATTGAATAAAAATCCTGCAAGTGGCCATAATATGATCAACCCTACCAACACTTTCATTATTCCCATTGCATTAATTTTTTAATCTATTTAAAAAATTGATATCTACTGAATGAGTATTGCGATACATCATTACAATAATTGCCAATCCCACACTTACTTCAGCAGCTGCCACTACCATAATAAAAAATACAAATATTTGTGCGTCAATTCCTGTCGTTGAAGTTGCATTTTGAACCAACGCATACCCGTGAAACATTTTGGAGAAGGCAACCAATAATAAGTTTACTGCATTTAACATAAGCTCAATGCACATAAAAACCACAATGGCATTGCGACGTGTTAATACCCCTATAACGCCAATGCTAAAAAGCGCTAAACACAAATAGATATAATATTGTATAGGCATACCGAATAAATTTATTTTTTTCCAATAATTACTGCTCCTACCATTGCACTTAAAAACAAAACACTACTTATTTCAAATGGAACGACATAATCGGTAAATAACGCTTTTCCTAAGGGATGAATGAGCCCAATCACGCCATCCTTCATGAGTAAAGTTCTTCCTTGCATTTGTGCAGTTTGTTTTACCAATGCCACCAACAAGGTTAAAAAGCTACCCCCTGCAACTACGCCCAATAATTTTACTAAAAATTGCTTTTGCGGCTCGCTGTCTTTTTTTACATTGATCAACATAATCACAAACAAAAACAATACCATGATCGCCCCTGCATATACGATGATATTGACGATGGCTAAAAATTGTGCGTTTAATAAAATGTAATGGCCTGAAATCGCAAAAAATACCAATATTAACCAAAGTACACTGTGGATTGGATTTTTACTAACCAGCACCATAACAGCGCTGATTATAGCAAAGGCTGATAATGCAAAAAATAAAATTTGAATGATACTCATAATTATTTATGCTTGTACTCCTTTTGCCTTCGCATAATCGGTTGCGTTGGTCAGTGGATTTGGAATTAATAAATCATTTTTGTCATAGATAAAACCTTTGCGTGTGTAATTCGCTGGCGCAAAAGTTTCACTTAAATAAATGGCGTCTTTCGGACATGCTTCTTCACAAAGTCCACAAAAAATACAACGCAACATATTGATCTCATATTTAGCTGCGTATTTTTCTTCCCTATATATATTTTCTTCTCCGGGCATTCTTTCTGCCGCTTCCATGGTAATGGCTTCTGCTGGACAAGCCACTGCACATAAACCACAAGCAGTACATCTTTCACGACCTTCCTCGTCTCTATTTAAAACATGTAACCCTCTGAACACCGGACTAAACTCCCTTTTTTGTTCAGGATATCTGATGGTCGGTTGTTTTTTGAACATGTGACTAAATGTAATCATCATGCCCTTTATAATATTAATCAAGTACAAGCGCTCCCAAAAAGTCATGGGTTGTCTTTGAACGGCTAGTGCTTTGTTTGTTAATGTTTGCATATTAAATATTGGTGCAGTTTTTTAAATTAAAGTTTCGCTAATATTAAAGCCCCCGTTAATAACATATTAAATAAAGCCAATGGGATCATCGTCTTCCAACCTAAATTCATCAATTGATCATACCTGAATCTTGGGATGGTCCAACGAATCCATATGAATAAAAATACAAATAGCACTATTTTAATAAGTAAGGTACCAAGGCCAATCATGGCTGCAATATTTGGTGCTACTGTTGTCTCGTCAAAAAATGGTAAATCATAACCCCCAAAATACATGGATGCCATAATTGCACTACTCATAATCATGTTTACATATTCTGCGAATAAGTAAAATCCTAATTTCATAGATGAATATTCCTGATGGTATCCAAAGTTTAATTCATTTTCAGCTTCAGGTAAATCAAAGGGCGTACGATTGCACTCAGCCATCGCACAAATAAAAAATATAATAAAACCCAATGGTTGATATACCACATTCCACCAAGGTCCTGCTGCTTGATCCGCTACAATAGTTTTTAAACTTAAACTACCTGTGGTCATTAATAAAGCAATCAGCGCTAATCCCATTGCAATTTCATAACTGATGGCTTGTGATGCCGCACGTAATGCAGACATCAATGAAAATTTATTATTCGAAGCCCATCCACCAATCATAATTCCGTATACGCCCATACTTACCACTGCGAAAATGTATAAGATACCAATATTTACATCGGCTACTTGCAATGCAATGGTGCGTCCAAATAAATGCACATCTGTACCCCATGGAATCACCGCTGATGTCATCAAGCTTGCCGTCATCGCTAATCCTGGACCTAAAATAAATAACCACTTACTTGCGCTTGTTGGAATAATTTCCTCCTTCATGATTAATTTCAATCCATCCGCTAATGGTTGCAATAAACCAAAAGGACCCGCTCTATTGGGACCTGGTCTGTCTTGTAATATGGCCGCTACTTTACGCTCACCAAATGTGGTGTATAAAGTAATTAATAAAGTCGTCAATACAATAATTATAATTAATATTAATTTTTCAATAACCAAAGCCCAATCGAATGAAAGAAGTGTCATACTATTTTAATTAGGCATTATTAATATTATTGTTAAAAGTAGCACTATTGGATGGCCCCTCGTTTTCACCTAAGTGAATATTGGGTTGATTCACTTCACTCTCACTATGAATATCCATCAACAAATGTGGTGTCCTGCCATTGTTGATTGCTGCAAAAGTTTCCGTTGGTATGGTGGTTCCTATATTACCAGCATAATGCCCTTGTGCAATGACTGATTGCCTACTTATTTCACGCGGTCCTTCAATCACCCAGTCCGTTGTTTGTTTTTTATCAAAACGACAACTGTTACAAATCCATCCTGGCTTTCCGTCGGGCGTATCTTCAATTTCACCCCATTGATCCTTGCGTGCAGTAACTCTATAAACTTCATCTCCTCTATTCCATAAAGTAACACGACCCGAACAGCTTGGACAATCACGGTGTGCATCCATCGGTTTTAAAAACCATACCCTATTTTTAAAGCGGAAAGTTTTATCTGTTAAAGCACCCACTGGACAAACATCAATCACATTACCTATAAATTCATTGTCCAAACTTTTTTCAATATGCGTAGCAATTTCAGCATGATCTCCTCTATCCAATATGCCGTGTTCTCTTTTATTGGTTAATTGATCGGCAGTGAAAACACAACGGTAACATAAAATGCAACGCGTCATATGTAATTGAATATGCTTGCCTAAATCATGTTTTTTAAAGGTGCGTCTTTGAAATTCATAGCGCGTGCCTGACTTTCCATGTTCAAAACTTAAATCTTGCAAATGACACTCACCCGCCTGATCACAAATAGGACAATCTAGTGGGTGATTCAATAATAAAAATTCAACAACGCCCGCTCTCGCCTCCACTACTTTTTCACTGGTAATATTTTTTACTTCCATTCCATCCATCACGGTCGTGCGGCAGGAGGCTACTAGTTTTGGCATTGGGCGCGGATCTTTTTCAGATCCCTTGGAAACTTCCACTAAACAGGTACGACACTTGCCGCCACTTCCTTGCAGCTTACTATAATAACACATCGCTGGCGGTGCAACGGTACCTCCAATTTGTCGCGCAGCCTGCAATATGGTAGTGCCTGCTGGTACTTCAATGGTAATGTTGTCGACTGTTACTTTAAATAATGTTTGTTCACTCATAGTTTTACGCAATGTTATGCAGGTACATGAATTGGATCTGCATAGTGTTGTAAACCAAAATTACTTGTTTGGGATAGTTCTCTATTATTGATATGCCATTCAAATTCATCACGGAAATGTCTGATGGCTGCTGCTACTGGCCATGCTGCTGCATCTCCTAATGGGCAAATGGTATTGCCTTCAATCTTTCTTTGAATATCCCATAATAAATCTATATCGCTCACTTCTCCTTTTCCTGATTCAATTTTTTGTAATATTTTTTCCATCCAACCAGTTCCCTCTCTGCAAGGCGAACATTGTCCACAACTTTCATGTCTGTAAAAGCGTGCTAAGGTTAAGGTATTTTTTACAATACATTGGTCCTCGTCTAAAATTATAAATCCGCCAGATCCCATCATCGAACCTGTCGCAAAACCACCATCACTTAAACTTTCATAGTTCATGTAGCGTGTTTCGCCCTTCGCCGTTTTTAATAATAAGTTGGCAGGTAAAATGGGTACACTTGATCCTCCAGGAATACAAGCCTTTAATTTTTTACCATTCGCAATACCGCCACAATATTCATCACTGTAAATAAAATCTTCGACTGAAATGGTCATATCAATTTCATACACCCCTGGTTTATTAATATTTCCACAAGCTGAAATTAATTTTGTACCTGTTGAACGTCCCACACCAATTTTTGCATATTCATCTCCGCCCATTTTTATAATAGGTACCACCGCTGCTAATGTTTCTACATTATTAACCACGGTTGGGCGCAACCATAATCCTTGAATTGCAGGGAAGGGTGGTTTGATACGTGGGTTGCCTCTTTTACCTTCCAAGGATTCAATCAATGCAGTTTCCTCTCCACAGATATAAGCACCTGCACCAAGATGTACATGAATCATACAATCAAATCCAGTACCTAAAATATTTTTTCCTAGCCATCCATTTTTTGCTGCTTCTTGTATGGCTTCCTCTAATATATCTGCCACCCAAGCATACTCGCCTCTGATATAAATATAAGTGTCGTTAGAACCTAAAGCAAAGGAGGATATAAGTAATCCTTCTAATAATAAGTGTGGTAAAAATTCCATTAAATAGCGATCCTTAAAGGTACCAGGCTCACTTTCGTCTGCATTACAAACCAAGTGCCGAGGCACTCCCTCAGGCTTTGCAATAAAGCTCCATTTCATACCAGCCGGAAAACCTGCACCACCCCTGCCCCTAAGTCCACTTTTTTTCACTTCCTCCACAATGGCTTCAATGCTCATTTCCTTCAACGCTTTCTCTGCTGCCGAATACCCCCCCTCACGACGATAAACATCATAAGTTCGAATTCCTGGCACATTTGCTTTTTCTAATAATAATTTTACCCCCATTGTTGCTTCTTTATCTTTTCTAATTTTGTGCAGCTACCTGCATTCTATATTCTGCAATAATTGCGTCCACTTTTTCCTTTGTTAAATGCTCTCTATATATTTTACCCACCTGCATCATGGGTGCATAACCACAAGCCCCCAAACACTCTACCAACTTTAAAGTAAAAATGCCATCCTTTGTTGTTTCCCCTGGCTTAATTGCTAATTGTTGTTGGATATAGGCAATTATATTTTCAGAACCACTGATCATGCAAGGACCAGTTTGACAAACTTCAAAAACAAATTTTCCAACCGGCTTTAAATTATACATGCTGTAAAAGGTAGCCACCTCATATACTTCAATAGGTTCAATATTTAATAAAACAGCTACATGATCCATCGCTTCGGTAGGCAACCATCCGCCAAAACTATCCTGTGCTAAGTGCAACACTGGTAATAGTGCACTTTTTTGTTTCCCTTCTGGATAACGAGCAACCAAGCGTTTAAACTCAGTCATTTGTTCGTTATTAAATTCAAGACTCATATAAAAATTTCTTTTTCTTACTAATTATAATACGACACATCGCAAAAGCTACGCATCCAAAACACTAGGCATCCAACTCTCCTGCGATCAAATTCAAACTACTCAAGGTCACCACCGCATCACTCAACATCCCCCCTTTTATTAATTCCTCAAAAGCTTGGTAATAAATAAAACAAGGCCTTCTAAAATGCAATCTGAAAGGCGTCCTTCCACCATCGCTAATTAAATAAAAACCTAACTCCCCATTACCGCCTTCAACTGCACTATAAATTTGTCCTTTAGGTAAATTTATTTCTCCCATGATAATTTTAAAATGCCAAATCAAGGCCTCCATCTTTGTATAAACGTCTTCCTTCTTTGGCAAATAATATTCAGGTACATCGGCATGGTATATTTCAGCATCGGCACCTTTGAATTCTTGTATTTTTTGATAGGCTTGCTGGATAATGGAAATACTCTCCCACATTTCAGCATTACGCACTAAAAAACGATCATAATTATCACCTGTTGTTCCTACTGGAACTTTAAAATCAAAATCCTGATAACTGCTGTAAGGTTGTTGCACACGCACATCATAATCAACTCCTGCAGCGCGTAAATTAGGACCTGTAAATCCATAATTCATAGCACGTGCCGCACTAATTCCACCAGTGCCTTGGGTACGCTCCATAAAAATACGGTTGCGTGTAAATAATTTTTCAAACTCTCGTAATACCCCTGGATATTCATTTAAAAATTTCTCCAACTTTGTAAATGCCGTATTGGTAAAGTTTCTTTCAAAACCACCAATGCGCCCAATATTAGTGGTCAGTCGAGAACCACATACTTCCTCATAAATTTCATAAATCAATTCACGGTATTGCATTACGTATAAAAAACCAGTGTACGCACCCGTATCTACCCCAACAATCGAATTGCAAATTAAATGATCTGATATACGCGACAATTCCATGATGATTACACGTAAGTAATCCACACGCTTTGGTAAATCAATTTTTAAAAAACGCTCGCAAGTAATATGCCAACCCATATTATTAATCGGGCTACTGCAATAATTTAAACGATCCGTAATTGGGGTAATTTGATACAAAGGCCTGCGTTCTGCTAATTTTTCAAAAGCCCTATGAATGTATCCCACCGTTTGTTCCGTGGAAACCACACGCTCACCATCCACTTCCATAATATTTTGAAACACCCCATGCGTAGCCGGATGGGTTGGACCAATATTTAAAGTGGTCGTTGTTTTTTCAATTGACCCTTTTGGTAAGGTGATATTACTTTGTTGTTCCATGAATATATTTATGCGCTGTTCTTAATTTATTTTTATAACTATCCTCTTCCAAACATCTCATCATCCTTATCAATACGCGTTTGATCTTCCAAAGGAAATTCCTTTCTCAATGGGAAGTAATCCATTTCATCCACATTTAAAATTCGTTTTAAATTAGGATGCCCAATAAAATTAACTCCAAAAAAATCATAAGTTTCTCGCTCCATCCAATTGGCACTTTCAAATAATTTGGTTGCCGTAAACACATCAGGTTTTGCCACTGGCACCCCAATGGAAAAACGGATTCGGATATTTTGAATAAAATTATGCAAATGATACACCACGACTAATTCAGCACCATTGTTGTCAGGATAATTTACACCACACAAATCTGTTAAAAATGTAAAACCTAAACTTGACTCCTCGTATAAAAATTGCAATATTTTTAAATTATTTTCAGCAGCCGACTCAAAAGACAGTATTCCTGAATCAGTAGAAAATTGAAATACTTGGTCGTTGAATTTTTCAACTAATTTTTCTTGTATATATGCGTTGGTTAAAGCCATTATAAGTGCGGTACTGTTTTAATTTATTTTATTGTATACCATAGCTATTTAATAAATCTCGGTACTTTTCACTATTACGACGGCGTATGCTTTCTTGCCCTACTAAATCTTGTATTTTCATAAAGCCATCAATAATCGCTTCGGGACGCGGAGGACAACCAGGCACATAAACATCTACTGGTATTACTTGATCAATTCCTTGCAAAACACTATAGGTGTCAAATATGCCGCCACTGGAAGCGCAAGCCCCAACAGCAATCACCCATCTTGGCTCAGCCATTTGTAAATACACTTGTCGTAATACCGGTGCCATTTTTTTTGCAATGGTTCCCATGACCATGAGTAAATCACACTGACGTGGTGAAAATCCAACACGCTCTGAGCCAAAACGAGATAAATCATAATGCGATGCCATGGTTGCCATAAATTCAATGCCACAACAAGAAGTGGCAAACGGCAATGGCCACAAAGAATTTTTACGAGCCAACCCTACTACAGAACTTAATTGTGTAGCAAAAAATCCATCACCAGGGACACCATCTGGTGCCTTTCCCATTGAAATAGCATCTGCAATTTCAGCTTCTTTTGGATTTAAATTAAATCGAACTGGACGCATATTATTTATTAAATATTTATAATGATTAGTCTTCCCACTTTAATGCTCCTTTCTTGATGATATATATAAAACCCACTAAAAAGAAAGCAACAAATAATAATACTTCAAAAAAACCTTTCCAACCTAACGCTTTAAAGTTGACTGCGTAAGGGTAAAAAAAGATGACTTCTACATCAAACAAAACAAAAAGTATCGCGATTAAAAAATACTTCACAGCCATGGGTGATCTTGCATCACCATGCGATTCAATCCCACTAGCAAAACTTGCTAATTTATCCGATGTTTTTCGAGAAGGACCTACCCAACTTGAAACTAAAATCATAAAGCCGACAAAACTGCCTGCAAACAATAATTGTAAGGCAATAGGTAAGTAATTAGTAGCGCTGTTTATTTCATTAGCCGACATCAAATACAGTGGCAAATTCATACACTATGTTTTGGATTTGCAAAAATACACAAAGGATAGCTCATAAAACGAAAAACTCCCCATAAA
>SHWT01000018.1 GCA_009693715.1 Chitinophagaceae bacterium | reverse complement strand
ACCGTGGAATAAAAGAAACAGGTCATTTTTCTTACCCCTACATCTTACTAGTAAAGTTCAATATAACAATAGAGTCAACATCTTTTTGGGAATCTAACTATAAGGATTCACAAGTTGATTTATTCGAAAAAATTAGAGGTCATAAAGAAGATATTCTTACCCCTATCGGTTATCGGAAAATCTCAAAAATCTTGTATGATGAAGGAGTTCTCACTCCCGAAGGTCATCCCTTTTCTCCTCCACACGATTTTGGTATCTATAAAAAGGGTAAAGTAAGGATGGAGAGAGTAAATCGAAAAGATATTGTAAGTATCCCTAATTAACAGACAGTTCAAAAACGAAAGATGGCTACAAATTGATTGTATATAATATGGATGGTGTGTTGACGAGCCAACTATTTAACCTAAAAACCAATCCTTGGGAAAAGCATGATAACCTGCATATCGACCTTCCCGACTGGGGAAGAACAGCGAATCAAAAGTCGTCGGGCAACTAGTTTTTCAACCGTAATTCGGTAGGTACAAATCCAATTCGATGACTCATGACATACAGTGAATCTCCATTGTTTAATGAAAATGGCTTCGTGTAAACTTGCCACGTCTCCTTTGAATTCTTTCTAAAACCAATGGATGCGCCAGCAGTGGCACATGATAATTGGACCGTTCCATTTATGATAGACACACTGCTTTTTTCAGTTACAGGAGGTTTATCCTTGCCATTCCACCATTCCTTAATCATCTCTAATTCCGGTTTTGCCCCCAGGTCTCCGTATTGTTTTATCCAGGCCAAATGCTTTCCTCTAAGTTCGATTAATTTATTTTTATAGGTCGGATTATTCGCTAAATTATTAAACTCATGCGGATCGTTTTGTGTGTCAAAAAGTTCCTCTAAGGCTTTGCTTGGCCTAAACCATTTCATTTGAGTTTCATTCAATTTACCTGCATTTTTCAGTTCTAGCATATGTAACATCAACGGATTTTGAAGTCGATATTTAATGTTTTGGTAGTATGATTTTTCGGGCATATAATTCCGGATGTATTTAAATCGGCCATCACTGACAGCACGTACTCGTTCATATTCTGAATCCATTCGATCACGGGCCGCATAAATATATTGGCGCTTTACTTTTGCTTTTTGGTTCCCCAAAAATGCCTGCCCATGAATGGTTTTAGGTAGAGTTACTCCGGCCAAGGAAAGGACCGTAGGCCCAAAATCCACAAAACTGATCAACTGATTATCTACTTTTCCTTTGGGCAAATTAGGTGCTTTAATCAGCAATGGGACCTTTAATCCTCGTTGGCTTAATTCACGCTTCACAAATGGCATCCCATCTCCATGATCACTGTAAAAAAAGATAATGCTTTCTTCATACAAACCATCCTCCTTTAATTGGTTGATAATCTCACCAACTTGTTGGTCCATCACCATCACATTCGATAGAAAACGAGCCATGGTTTTACGGCTCACCGAATCATCCGGATAAAAAGGCGGTACCATCACATCTTTGGGATTTACCAAAAGTGGCTTTTTTTCTCGAATCCAAACCTGGGATTCATGTGTTGTTTCAATATTAAAAACCGAGAAAAAAGGCTGGGACTTATCTGGACGTTTTCGCCAATGAGCCTTCTTGCTACTCTCGTCCCAAGCCGTTACAGGTGCCTCAAATTGGTAATCTTGTTTGGCGTTATTCGTGCAATAATAACCGGCCATTCGGAGGTATTCAGAAAAGCATTTTACGCCTGCTGGAATGACGGCCGAATAGGGCTTTAGACCTTTGGGATAATCGTCTAATGCATTGGCCGAAAGTCCTAAAGTGCGCATGTTATGCCCGCCAATGGCAGTTTGGTAATTCCCGGTAATAAGCGCACAACGACTAGGCGCACAAACTCCGGCGGTAGAATATACTTGAGTGTAGCGAACAGCTTCTTTGGCTAATTGGTCCAATACAGGCGTTTTAGCAACCTTTTCTCCATAAGACCCTAAATGAGGCGACATGTCTTCGCACACAATCCAAACAATGTTAGGTTTTTTGACTGGATTTTGAGGGTTTGCAATTAGCCCAGATAAGGAAAAAAGAGAACAAAAAATTATTAGTATATTTCGCATGATTTAAACCTATTTTGACACAATGAAAATACCAAAATATTTATCTATAATCCTAATTTTCTTATCATTAGAAAGTAAAAGCCAATCTATATTGAATTAACCATCAAAAGGGACTTATAGTTACTCATAGATAGCTAAAGAACTCGGTGTTCTATAAGCAATTGAGGACTTTATCCGAAATGGCGACTACTAAGGCTTGAGACTCAAAGACCTGGTGAAGCCAGCGAGGCCACTATTGTAGTGGACGAGCAATATACTCTGCTGGAATAAATAGTTTTATTTGAAATCAGTAGGCGTTGTGTTCTGAATGTTGATGTCAGCTTCATTGATTTTGGATTGGAAAGTTCTGTTGAAACGTTCGTTACTAATCTTCTTTTTCTTAACAATACTGAACACGCTGGGTGGTATGAACTTCTTTCCTCTTGGGGTAAGAATGTTATTATCATTGAACCATTGAGAGATTTTGATGTATGACCAGCTTTGGTCTCTAAACTTCAGAATGGTGTCATATAGGTACTGCTGATGTTCACTGTAATGTGAGACCCAGAGATCAGCAATGTTAATTTCAATGCTAAGGGTGAGAAAATATCTACTAGCATCACTATCTTTGATAAGCACGGAAGATGGATCATATTTAATCACGGTGGAGTAGTTCAGAAAGGGTACACTTTGGTTTGAGTGATTTGAATACCAATAAAGCTGGACTTGGATTTAACATTTTGAATAAATAAACCCCGTCATGGAAATTGATGAAATTCTAGATTACGCATTATCCTTACCTGACACGGAAGAAGCAACCCCATTTGGGCCAGATACTGTGGTCATAAAACATCATGGCAAACTATTTCTGATACTTAATTTAAGTAAAGAACCTATTTCCTTTAACTACAAAGCCGATCCAGAAGATATTATCACACAAAGAGAGGATTATTCAGAATATATCATTCCCGGGTACCATATGAATAAAACACATTGGAACACCATGATTATTAACAGACAATTACCTGTACATCTGGTGCAAAGCCTGATAAAAACATCGCATGCTTTGGTAAGCAAACCCAGCAAAAAGCGCAAGGCCTAAATTCGGCTGAAATAGACCGCTAACAGGTGGAAACGAACGCAATACATGGGTCATTTATTATATACATCAAGTAAGTTTTTAATTCATTTTTAATTATCTTTAAAAACGAACTGCTTATGAAAGATGTGAAAAATAAATCCTACCCAAGAAAAAAACTGGCTATTGTAATTAGCACATTAGTCATCCTCTGCTTTTTACAAATTTCATTGAATAGTTATGCCGAGTCCCCGACTGGCACTGTTAGTAACGATTTTTTTTGGCTTTGGCGATTTTTAGGTAGGCTTCACCCCATTGCAGTCCATTTCCCAGTCTCCTTACTTTTATTTGCAGCGATACTTGAACTATTCACTTTAAAAAATTTTGATGCACCTTCTCGCACTGGGATTAGGTTACTTTTAGCTGCAGGAACTATCGCAGCAATCATATCCGCGATCATGGGTTTACTTCTTGTAAAAGAAGGAGGTTATGAATTACAAGCATCTAGTATTCATCAATGGGCAGGAATCGGAACCGTATTTTTTTCTGCAATCACTTGGTTCTTATCAAATAATATTCACAAAAAAAATAAAAGAAACTTAATTAAATTATATCGTGTCTTTTTAATTACAAGTGCAATAGGCGTTTCCATCGCTGGACACTTTGGCGCTTCACTAACGCATGGCAAGGATTACATCACAGCCACGATTCCTTGGAGTGATCATTATGATAAAAGTACCAACTCAAAATTTGATATTAGTACTTTCAAAAATGATACGACCCCTTTAACAAAACAACAATCTATTGAACTCAATGTAAAAGTGAGGGCCATTTTAGCACATAATTGTTATAAGTGTCATGGGCCTGATAAAATAAAAGGCGATTTACGACTTGATCGAAGAGACATGATTTTTAAAGGCGGAGAAAATGGACCTGTGGTAATACCTGGTGATCCAGCAGCGAGTGATTTATATCGTCGTATAACCCTACCCTCCAATCACGAAGATGCAATGCCTTCCAAAGGAAAAAAATTATCAGACGAGGATATTGCAGTCATTAATTTTTGGATTCAAAAAGGTGCACCTTGGCCAGATAGTTCAGAAAAAAGTATTTTTAGATTAGCACCGCTTGCCCCAAGGAATCCTACCCTTCCAATAGCTACTGAAAATTTAATCAACCCAATTGATCTTTGGACTAACCAATATTTTACTGCAAACAAAATAATTTGGCCAAAAGTGGTGGATGATAAAACTTTTTTAAGACGTATATCATTGGACCTGGTTGGCTTACTTCCTAGTGCAGAAGAATTAGAAAAATTTGCAAAGGATAATAGAAAGAATAAAAGGGAAATTTGGATTAGAAAATTACTTAATCAAAAGGATGATTACAGTTTACATTGGTTAAGTTTTTGGAATGACGCATTAAGAAATGATTATACAGGGACTGGCTACATTACTGGCGGTCGTCGCAATATCACTTATTGGTTATTTAATGCGATAAAATCGAATAAATCGTATGACCAATTTGTAAAAGAATTATTAAACCCAACAGACGAATCAAATGGATTTATTGAGGGAATTAAATGGCGTGGTGTAGTGAATTCAAGCCAACGAACTGAAATGCAAGCGGCGCAAAATGTATCACAAGTATTTTTAGGACTTAATTTAAAATGTACTTCCTGTCACAATAGTTTTATAAGTGATTGGAAATTGACAGACGCATATGCATTTGCAAATATTTTTGCAGATACCTCACTTGAAATAAATAGATGCGACAAACCAACGGGTAAATTTACGGGCGCACGTATGCTTTGGAAAGAATTGGGGGCAATTGACAGCAGTGCAAAGAGAGAAGAAAAATTAGCACAATTAGCCACCAATATGTTACAAGCTTCCAATGGAAGATTTTATCGCACCATTGTCAACCGAATTTGGGCGCAATTAATGGGTCGTGGATTAATTGAACCAGTGGATGTGATGGACAATGAAGCATGGAGTCAGGACTTACTAGATTGGATGGCATTTAATTTTCAAAAAAATAATTCCGACATAAAAGAATTACTGTTTTTAATTACTTCTTCAAACACCTACCAACTGCCTTCGGTAAGTTTTAATGATGCAAGTAAAATAATATCCCCACAATATGTTTTCAAAGGCAGATTGCGCAAGCGGATGTCAGCAGAACAATTTGCTGATGCAGCAAGCACCATAATTACACCCATTTTTTACGACTCCATGTCCATTACCTATGTAGATAAAAAAGCAGTGCTCGAAGAAATTAAAAAACAGAAAGAAAGGCAGGAGAAAAAGAAAGCGGAGGATAAGAAGAAAAAGAAGGACAAGAACAAAGACAAGGAGCATATAGCGCGGGAGAAAAAGGAAAAGGAGAAGAAAGAAAAGGAAAAGAAGGAGAAGAAAATGATGGCACCAAAAAAATTGCCGCCAATTATTGGCGCAGCATTTGTGCGCGCTTCATTGGTGAATAATAATCCATTCTTAATATCACTGGGAAGACCCACCCGTGAAACAGTGAGCACGACCAGAGAATCGCAATCAAATCTATTGCAAGCATTGGAACTAACAAATGGGGATCGATTTAATTCCATGATCACTAAGGGTGCTGTCATTTGGAAAGACAAATACATTACCGGTGACCAAATTATTAAAGAAATATACCAACAAGCTTTAGGTAGAACAGCAACAACGACTGAATATACGATTGCTAAAAAATTATTAGGAGACAACCCTACCACTAATGCTATTGAAGATTTATTTTGGATAATTTTATTATTGCCGGAATTTCAAATTATTTATTAATTCATTTTAAGTAAATATTAATTATGTCAAGTCATTGGAATCGCAGAGAATTTTTAAAAAATAGCAGTAGTGCTACCCTAGCAGCATTGACTGCAGGTGCCCCATTAGCAGGTTTGTTAAGTGGCTGTAATTCATCAAAATTAACAGCAACAGCGGATACTGTTATTTTACTTTGGATGGCAGGAGGTATGGCACACACGGATACTTTTGACCCAAAAAGATATACCGCTTTTTCTAAAGGCATGATGGCGAATGATGTGTTAAGTACTTTCAAATCAGTGCCCACTGCATTAGATGATATCTATTTTTCAGAAGGACTGGAATCCATAGGGAAAGTATTAAATAAAGGAACCGCTATTAGATCCTATGTTGCAGGCGATATGGGATTCATTCTTCACTCTCGTCATCAGTACCATTGGCATACTTGTTATAAACCACCACAAACAGTAGCCGCACCCCATATTGGTTCCTGGATTTCGAAACAATTGGGACCCGTCAATTCTGTGATCCCTGCATTTATTGATATTGGTCAACGATTTACATTAGGAGAAGGAGAAGAACTAAAGGCATTTCATACAGCAGGATTTTTAGGCAATGAGTTTGGTCCTTTTTTAATACCTGACCCAAGTGAAGGGCTTGAAAGCGTGAAGCCTCCTGTGGGAATGGATATCAGTAGATTTGAAAAAAGAAACCAACTCTATAATGACCTAATGAACCAAGGTCCATTAGGTGAATTGGGAAGTGATTATCAAAAAGAATCCATGAAAAGATCCATGGAGCAGGCCTATATGCTTTTAAAGTCGCCCGAGGCCGCTGCATTTGATTTAAGTAAAGAACCTAAAGAAAACTACGACATTTATAATACAGGTAAATTTGGATTAGGCTGTTTAATGGCAAAACGTTTAACGCAAAAAGGAGCGCGATTTATTTCAGTAACCACCGAATATGAACCATTTAAAAATTGGGACATCCATGACAATGGACATACTAGGTTGGCAGATATGAAAAAACAAATTGACGGTCCAATCGCTCAGTTAATTAAAGATTTAGATCAATCAGGACATTTAGATCGAACACTGATTATATTAGCAAGTGAATTTAGCAGAGACATGATGGTCGAAGGGCGCCCTGATTTAAAAGTACAAGAGCAAGTGAATCAGCCTGATATTATCCAAGATATTAAAAATTATGGGATGCACCGACATTTCACAGACGGCTGTTCCATGTTAATGTTTGGCGGCGGTATTAAAAAAGGATATGTGTATGGTAAAACGGCCGATGAACGACCTTGCAAAACGATTGAAAAACCCATTCGAATTGAACAAGTGCACCAAACTATCTACCGTGCATTAGGGATACCAGAAGATACCCATTATGTCATTGAAAAAAGACCCTTTTATACCACGCCAGATGGTTTAGGCAGGGCTGAAATGGACTTATTTGCTTAATCGTAGCTAAAAATCTGTTGTTTTTGCTGCGCAACAAAAATGGCCTTGCGAGAAGGGATCTTATCGCACTGCTTAGGCCACAAATTTAAATAGTGTACCTTGCAGTCCATTATGAGTACAAATTTCAAGTCATTACATCTTATTGAGCCGCTATTAATGGCGCTTTACGAGGAAGGATATACAACACCTACACCCATTCAAGCACAATCAATTCCGATTGTTTTAGCGGGTAAGGATTTATTAGGTTGCGCGCAAACAGGCACAGGTAAAACAGCTGCTTTTACTTTGCCAATCATTCAATTATTATTACAAAATTCGCATGTAGAGAAGCGAAAAAAAATAAGAAGTTTAATTGTAACGCCTACTAGAGAATTGGCCATACAAATTGCCGAAAGCTTCAATGCATATGGTCGACATACCCCCTTAAATTGTACTGTAATATTCGGAGGCGTAGCACAAGGACCACAAGTAACTGCCCTTAGAAATGGGGTGGATGTGGTTATTGCAACACCCGGCAGATTATTGGATTTAATGAATCAAGGACATATAAGTTTGAGAGAGGTTGAAATATTTGTACTAGATGAAGCAGATCGTATGTTGGATATGGGATTTGTAAATGATGTGAAGAAATTATTAGCGGTACTTCCTAAAAAAAGACAATCCTTGTTTTTTTCAGCGACCATGCCGGCAGAGATTGTAAGTTTAGCAAGTACTATATTATTTCATCCAGAAAAAGTATCAGTAACGCCCGTATCCTCCACTGTAGAAATTATTGAGCAATCCGTTTATTTTGTAGACAAGAATAATAAAAATGCGCTACTGATTGATGTATTAAAAAATCCTGCAATTAAAACAGCATTGGTATTTACAAGAACAAAACATGGCGCTGACAAAGTAGTGAACTTACTTTTAAAATACCATATAAAAGCAGAAGCTATTCACGGTAATAAATCACAAAATGCAAGACAAAGAGCCTTGAGTAATTTTAAGGACCAAATTACGCGTGTATTAGTCGCTACAGATATTGCAGCAAGAGGTATTGATGTGGATAATTTAGAATTTGTAGTCAATTTTGAAATACCCAATATTGCAGAAACTTATGTGCACCGTATTGGTCGTACCGGACGCGCTGGTGCGAATGGAACAGCCATATCATTTTGCGATGCTGAAGAAAAAGCATTTTTAAAAGATATTGAAAAACTCATTGCAAAAACGATTCCGGTCATTGACAATCACCCCTACCCTTTAATGAATCACAATCCTGTTAAAACGGTGCAACAACAAGGTCGTGGAAATTCTGGTCATGCACGCTCGAATGCGCGCGGAAACGCCCCCCAAAAAAATAGATTTAGCAGATCCAAACCTAGGTAGTAAGCCTAACCTCCTAAATATTTTGTAAATTAAAGCATTCGCGCTTCTGCTAATGTATTAATATTTACCTTTATATTAATTGAATCTACATTAATTACCATTACTGATAATTTTAAAAGTTTATTTTAATGAATATAATAAAAAAAATTAGCCTGAACTCCTTGGGGTATGACTTCATAACTGACTTCCCAAAAGGCAAGGATGAATACTATTTAAGAGATAAACAAAATAGAAGTGGCATTAAATATAGAAATTTGACTGCCCATGAAATTGAAATTTTAGTAAGAAACGGGAACTCGAGTGACAATTGGAATAAAATTTTAATCTCTGATTCTTTTAATCCTGAATTAGTAAAAAATTGTACTTTTTTTGGATTAAATCGTATTGGCAATTTAGAAAATATTTGTTTAGGCTTTAGTGATTTAATAGTGCCAGTTGGAATATATAATTCAACCATCATTAGTTGTGATTTTGGAAATAATGTTTCCATACATAACGTAAATTATATGTCTCACTATATTATTGGTAATGAGGTTATTATTAATAATGTAAATGAACTAGTCACTACCAATCACGCGAAATTTGGTAATGGTATCATTAAAAAAGGAGAATCTGAAGATGTTAGGATTTGGCTTGAATTGTGCAATGAAAACACAGGAAGAAAAGTATTGCCATTTGTAAATATGACAGCTGGTGATGCCTACTTATGGACGCGCAATAGGCATGATGCAGTATTACAAAATAGTTTTATAAAGCTTACTGAAAAGAAGTTTGACAACAAATTAGGCTTCTATGGTAAAATTGGCGACCGCACAGTCATTAAAAATTGTAAAATTATTAAAGATGTTTGGATTGGCACAGATGCTTATCTTAAGGGTGCAAATAAAATTAAGAACGTTACCATCAATTCTGCTGCCGAAGCAAAAACCCAAATCGGAGAAGGCTGCGAATTAGTCAATGGGATAGTAGGTTATGGTTGCAAAATATTTTATGGTATCAAAGCCGTAAGATTTGTTATTTCTGATTATTCGCAATTAAAATATGGTGCAAGATTAATCAATTCTTATCTAGGGGAAAATGCAACTATTTCATGTTGCGAAGTGCTGAATTCATTAATTTTTCCGGCACATGAGCAACACCATAATAACTCATTTTTATGTGCAGCATTATTAATGGGGCAAAGTAATATTGCAGCTGGCGCTACTATTGGTTCGAATCATAATAGTCGAGGTGCCGATGGTGAAGTGATTATGGGTCGGGGGTTTTGGCCAGGCTTATGTGTTAGCATCAAACATAACTCACAATTTGCAAGTTTTGCATTGTTAAATAAGGGTGATTATAATTTTGAATTAAATGTTCCTTTCCCGTTCTCGCTAATTAGCAATGACCCAGAAAAGGACGAACTCATCATTATGCCAGGATACTGGTTGTTATATAATTTTTATGCACTTGCAAGAAATGCTAAAAAATATGAAGATAGAGATAAACGCATCAAAAAAAGCCCGATTTATGAATACGAATACTTGGCGCCAGATACCATCAATGAAATAGTAACCGCGTTAAGAATAATTGCCATAAGTGTTGCAAAAGCCCTATTAATTAAGGAAAAGAAAGATATAAATCTTACACAGGATCAATTACAAAAAGTAGGTGATTCAATTTTAAATACCAAAACAAAAAAAGAAATTGATGCGCTAACTATTTTTGTAGATAATATAGAAAACAGCAAAAGAAAAACAAGACTAATCAAGTGCTACGATGCATATAAAATGTTCAATAATATGCTATTCATATATGGAATTGAAGCATTAGTTGAGCTTTTAAGCAAACAAAAAAATAACACACTTGCCAATGCGGTTAAAAATATAAATCTAAACACAAATAATTTAAAATGGATAAGTGTTGGCGGACAACTAATGCCGCAAAAACAGGTTGACCTTTTATTAAATCAAATTAAAAATGAAAAACTAACTGATTGGGATCAAG
Source organism: Chitinophagaceae bacterium (assembly GCA_009693715.1). Lineage (GTDB taxonomy): Bacteria > Bacteroidota > Bacteroidia > Chitinophagales > Chitinophagaceae > Sediminibacterium. Next base: position 12,371 of record SHWT01000018.1, on the reverse strand, counting down.
TGCATGAATTTTACGCCAACGCGTCTGAAAAATATGTACTTCGTAAAAACAAGCACGCATTAGCTATATTAGAACAATCAACCAACAAAAAAATAAATAGTTTAAGTCTAAAACAATTGGGTATTTGGCTAGCTACTTATTTAGAGATAAAAAAAGACATTACAGATAGAATTAAAGCTACTAGAGCCAAGGATTATAGCAACGAATTTAGAAAAATGGTTTACTTAAACGACGATGAAATGAATATGGTTATAGGCAAACTAGACGATAATAGTTTTATTAACGCCCAACAAATCGAACTAAATAAAATAACCGAAAATATTTATTCGCTTAATCAACGACTAAAATTAAAATAAATTTATTCCAACGCCCAATTGCCATTGTCTTGTTTTCCAAGTGGATTGGTCTTTTAAATTATTAAGCAATTGCGTGGATGATCCGATATTGTTCATCCCAATAACGTATCTGCCATAAAGAAAGAATCCGCCTAAATTTAATTTAGCACCACCCACCATAGAAAACTCACCTGATGAAAAAGCAACACGGGCATTTTCAACCCCATCTTTACTTTGATCTAATAGTATACCATATTGCGGCCCTGCTTGTATTAAAAAACTTTTTACGACATTGTATTGTAATAAAATAGGTATGGTTAAATAATTTAAATGATAGGTTTCAGGCTTAAAACTTGGATTGATGAGTAATTCGGCTTGCGTAGGACTGGCTTCCAATTTTGTTTGTGATAACAAAACCTCCGGTGCAATACTAAACCCTTTGGATAGGCCAATTTGCATGTTAGCACCTACATGATAAGAGGCAGAATTATGATCGACAGCAACATTATCTACTTTAGAAAAATTTTGTCCCACTTTTAATCCCAATCCAAACTTTTGTTGCGCATTTAATTGCACTGCTAAAAAAACAAAAAGGGAAATGAAGTATTTTTTCATAAATAAATATTTGACAGGTTACGCAACTATAAATACCATTGTATCTATGCTAAACACATTACAAAATTACATCAATTCTATCAAAGTAATTTCAGGCATTATGCCCACGCGACCAGGATATCCTAAAAATCCAAATCCCCTATTGACATATAATTGCTGTTGTTCCGCTTGATATAACCCCGCCCATTGTTTATAAACCCATTGAACAGGGCTCCATTTAAAATAAGGATTCTCCAAACCAAATTGCATCCCATGCGTGTGACCGGATAATGTTATATTTATTTGTGGATATTTTGGAATCACTTCTGCTTCCCAATGGCTTGGATCATGACTCATTAAAATAATGGGCAAATCAGGTTGTACGCCGTTCATCGCCAATTCCATTTTTCCATATTTGGGAAATCTCGCTTTATTACTCCAATTCTCAATACCTACTAATTGCAAAATTGCCCCGGCCTTTTCAATTTTAACATTTTCATTCATCAATAAGCGCCAACCCATATTTGCATGCACTTTTTTTAGGGCTTCTAGATTTTGTATTTTAGCTTCCCGACTATCCCATTTTACATAATCCCCATAATCATGATTTCCTAGTGTGCTAAAAACGCCATGTGGTGCATTAATTTCACCAAAAACAGGCACCCACGGTTCCATTTCATTGGCGCGATCATTCACCAAATCACCCGTAAATAATACAAGGTCCGGATGTTGATTCTGTATCATTTGCACCCCCTTTTTCACTGCTGCTATTTCCTTTAAACTGCCACTGTGAATATCACTGATATGTATAATTTTAAACCCTTTAAATGCGATGGGTAAATCAGGAATAACCACCTTTTTTTTAACCAACTTATAATTGTATTTATTACCAAATCCATACAACAAGGAAAAAAATAAAGTAGAAGACAATCCTACACCCAACCAGCTTAAAAAAGTAGAACGGGGAATGCCATTCTCCGTATTCATAAATTTAGCACCCGTAGCTAACGAAATTTGACCCATCGTCCAAAAGGCGCCCCTTCGCAAATCATCTACCACAAAAAAAGTGACCATGAAAAATTGGGTGAGTACCCAACCTACCCCTATTGAAAAAAAATATTGCTTGAAATAAGGATTAGTTATATAAGGGAAAAGTAAAAAGGACCCTAAACTAAGGATACACAGAGCCCAATAAATGATTCCTGCAGTTGTTTTGGCCGTCATTGAAAATCCCTGAAAAATGGTCCTTAAAACATAAAAAATATAGAAATCAACCAGAATCAATACCGATAATAGAACAAAAATAAAAACAGGATTCCTCATAGCATAAATTAATGTGTAAAATTAAGCCTTACTGCCCCATTTATAACATATTTAATCCCAAAAAGTTACCATTTATGCCTTATTTTTGATTGAAATTAAGGAGAACTATAATATGGCTCGAATCATTGGAATTGCGAATCAAAAAGGAGGGGTAGGTAAAACAACCTCGGCCATTAATATTGCAGCTAGCTTAGCAGTTTTGGAATACAGAACACTGTTAATTGATGCTGACCCGCAAGCGAATAGCACTACCGGAGTGGGCTTTGATTTGCATAATATTACAACCAGCTTATATGATGGTATGATTAATAATACCCCCCTAAAGGATATTGTATTAAAAACTGAAATACCTCATTTGGATTTAATTCCATCTCATATAGATTTAGTGGGTGCTGAAATTGAATTAGTCAACCTACCCAACAGAGAAAATGTTTTAAAAGGTTTAATCAATGAAATTAATGACCAATATGATTTCATTATCATTGATTGCCTTCCATCTTTGGGATTAATTACGGTGAATGCGCTGGTCGCTTCAGATAGTGTGATTGTTCCTGTGCAATGCGAATTTTTTGCACTAGAAGGATTAGGGAAACTTTTAAATACCATCAAAATTGTTCAAAGCAGATTAAATCCTGAATTGCAAATTGAAGGTATTTTAATGACCATGTATGACGGTCGCTTAAGATTAAGCAACCAAGTAGTAAGTGAAGTGCGTAAGCATTTTGACGAAATGGTATTTTCAACCATTATTCATCGCAATACCCGTTTAAGTGAAGCCCCAAGCGTAGGCAAACCTGTTATTTTATATGATGCTGAAAGTAAAGGCACCGTAAATTATTTAAACTTAGCCAAGGAAATTTTACAAAAAAATGGCATGACCAATATGAGTAATGCCGAGCGTATAATTGATTAACTATGAGTAAGAGTATACCCAATAAAGAATTAATTGGAAAAGGGCTTCGCTCTTTATTACAGAATATTGACTCGGATTATAAAAATCCTGCTGGTAAAGTGCCAACTGCTATCATCGAAAAAACAGTTGCAAGTAATCGTATCTTGCTTACAGACATTCAAGTAAACCCTAAGAATCCTAGAAAGGATTTTGATATAACCGCTTTACAAGAATTAGCAAAGTCAATTCAAATTCATGATTTAATTCAGCCCATCACTGTTGCACAACTTGCCAATGGGAAATACCAATTAATTGCAGGGGAACGTCGTTTGCGCGCTGCAAAATTAGCAGGTATTAATGATTTGCCCGCCTATATCAGACATGGCAATGATAAAGAACTATTGGAACTAGCCTTACTTGAAAATTTACAAAGAGTTGATCTTAATGAAATAGAAATTGCATTAAGCTACCAACGCATGATGCATGAGCTTAATTACACACAAGAGAATGTAGCAGAAAGGATGGGTAAAGACCGATCTACGGTTTCGAACTATATTAGACTACTTGAATTACCACCGAACATACAAGCTGCTTTGCGTAATGGTAGTTTAAGTATTAGTTTGGCCAAACTTTTAATTGGCAAGGAGGTGGACAAGCAGCTTTTCCTTTTCAAAGAAATTGTTGAAAAAGGTTTAACCGTTAGGCAAGCAGAGGAATTAATAAGAAAAGTAACACAAGCGGGAAAAATTAGCACGCCAAGTACTGCTGGCGCTAAAAGCCAGCTATCCCCTGTTTACAAAAAATTAGAAGATAAATTAAGTAGCCATCTGTCAACAAAAGTCCAACTACAACATCAAAAAAATGGTAGTGGAAAAATTACCGTTGAATACGCTGACTTAAATGGATTAAATAAAATATTAGAAGCAATGCAATTAAGCATCAGCTAGACTCACTTTTATAACCAGGAATTTTAATAGGATGCGGCTATTATTTACTTTTACATTGCTTTTAATCCTAGGGCTAAATGCTTGGAGCCAAGACAGTACCCAAATTATAAAAAAGGACAGCAGCCTTGTTATCAGAAAACACATACCAAGCAAAGCCACTAAGCGGTCAGCCTTAATTCCAGGATGGGGACAGGCTTACAACAAACAATATTGGAAAATTCCATTGGTCTATGGCGTTATTGCGATCCCAGCAGCTACGTATATTTATAATAACAACATGTACAAAAAAACAAAATTTGCCTACGAAGCTAAATTCAAAGAGGCTGCAGGGGATGCATCTGATGTCGCAAAGATTGATCCACTACTTAAAAATTTAAGTGCCTCCTCCTTGCAGAGTTACCGAAATATTTTTCGCAAGGACAGAGACTATTCTATTATGTGGTTTATCGTAACCTGGGGTATCAATGTTATTGATGCGACCGTATCAGGACATTTAAAAGAATTTGATATCAATAATGACTTAAGCTTTAAGATACAACCCACCTATCAACCACAGTTCAAACAAGCTGGGTTGGCCCTTCAGTTTCACTTTAACAATAACCATTCAAGATAAATTTATTTAAATGAAAATTGCATTAATAGGCTATGGTAAAATGGGTAAGGCAATTGAATCTATTGCTTTAAGCAAAGGACATGAAATTGTCTTAAAAATAGATATTCAAAATAACCAAGACTTTACCGAAGCTGCATTGCAAAAAGCGGATGTTGCCATTGAATTTACGGGACCACATAGCGCTTATGAAAATGTAAAAAAATGTATCGCCTGGGGCGTGCCAGTGGTGAGTGGGTCTACAGGATGGCTAGACAAATGGGCCGAGATTAAAGATTTATGTGAAGCAAAAAGTGGTACTTTAATTTACGCTAGTAACTATAGTATTGGTGTTAATTTATTTTTTGAATTAAACAAACAATTAGCGCAATTAATGGAACCTTATAATAGCTATGATGTTTCAATGACCGAAGTTCATCATACTGAAAAAAAGGACGCCCCAAGCGGCACTGCCATCTCCTTAGCTGAACAAATTTTAGCGCAAATAGGAAGGAAAAATAAATGGGTAAATGCTGCATCTGCAAATGCAAATGAATTGGTCATTCAATCAGAAAGAATTGATCCAGCCCCTGGAACGCATATTGTCAAATACAGCTCTGATATTGATGATATTGAAATTATACATACAGCACACACCCGCATTGGATTTGCAAGCGGCGCCGTTTTGGCCGCTGAATTTGCATTTGAAAAAAAGGGTATCTTTACAATGAAAGATGTTTTAGGGCTTTAACCAACAACTTAATTTAGTTGTAATAAAAAGCAATCGTCAAAATAATGCTATCTAAAAAAACACAATATGCACTTCAGGCACTCTCCTATATGGCAGGTGAAAAGTCAGATGCCCCTATTTTGATTGCAGAAATTGCACAAGAAAAAAACATTCCATTAAAATTTTTAGAAAGTATATTATTAGAATTACGGAAAGCTGGTTTTTTAGAAAGTAAAAAAGGGAAAAATGGGGGTTACTTTTTTGCAGTACCTCCAGGAAATATAAAATTGTCAAGCATATTTAGAATTATTGAAGGCCCCATTGCTTTATTGCCTTGTGTAAGTTTAAATTTTTACGAAAAATGTGCCGACTGCAATGAAAAAAAATGTGGCATCAACAAAGTGATGATTGAAGTGCGTGATAACACTTTGGCCATTTTGGATAAAAGAACGGTAGCTGATTTAAATTATAAAAAAATAAAATAATAGCTACTACACCTCACGCATTGCTGGTGTAGAAATCAAAAAAAATATGAAAAAAAATTTTTTCATTTTGCTTGTGGGCATTAGCAGCATTGCAAATGCACAAAGCTTGATTGGCGGAAGCAATATCCTTAAAACAAACTTATCTAGTGATGTACTGAATAATTACAATATCACTTTTGAGCGTAGCTTGTCTCGTTTTATGTCAGTTTCCTTGAGTTATAGAAAAATGGACAAACAAAAATTACCTTTAAAGGCATTAGCAAAGCAATTTATTCAAAACCCGGCCATTGATTTTGATAACTTTCAAATTGGAAATTCAGCGATAACTGCAGAAGCCCGTTTTTATTTAGGTGTATCTAAAATGTCCGGTCTTTATTTAGCTCCTTATGCTAGAATGGCGACATTTGACCTAACTGTTCCTTTAGACTATACTTATACACCTGCATCTCCTACTCCAAATGTTACCTTGCCTGCGATACCCATGCGTGCGCAATTAGATGGCACCATTCGATCCACCAGCTACGGCGTTTACACAGGAATGCAATTTCAATTATTAACAAAATTGGTTTTAGATCTTTGGATCATTGGTGGCCATTATGGAACTTCTAATGGAAAATTAATTTTTGTCGCACCCAATGGTACTCCGGCCTTAGCCTTAACTGAATTAAAAAAGACGATTGATCAAACCAAAACCACCCCATTTAATTTAAAGACTACCACCACGTCAAATGGCATCGTCACAGACACCGAAGGACCTTGGGCTGGCATTAGAGGCCTTGGTGTCACCATCGGCTTACGATTTTAATTATTTATCGCAGATTTGTCAAAACATATCTACCCTTCTATTAACTATACTGCTACTAGATTGCGTAAATAACTTACCTTTAATTTCACAAAGCCGAATTATATGATGCCTAATTATTTACAAGATTTATTTAAATCTCAAAGCTACGATGCGAACAGTTTTTTTTTAATCGCAGGTCCTTGCGTTGTTGAAAACGAGGAAATTGTAATGGAAATTGGTGAGAAAGTAAGTACACTTTGTAAAAACTTAGGGATCCCTTATGTTTTTAAGGCGAGTTACCGAAAAGCAAATCGTACGAGTGCAAATTCATTCACAGGCATTGGAGATGATACTGGAATGGAATTAATTAAAAAAGTGGGTGTCCAATTTCAAGTACCTACTACTTCTGATATTCATGCGCATGAGGAAGCAGCTATTGCAGCGCAATACATTGATATTTTACAGATTCCTGCTTTTTTATGTAGACAAACCGACTTATTAATTGCAGCTGCAGAAACAGGAAAAATTGTAAATGTAAAAAAAGGACAATTTTTAAGTGGTGCATCCATGAAGTTCGCCGTTGACAAAATAAAATTAGCAGGCAATGAAAAAATAATGCTAACCGAAAGAGGAAACACTTTTGGCTACCAGGACTTAGTGGTCGATTACAGGAATATTCCTGCAATGGCAGAAAATGGTGTACCTGTTATTATGGATTGTACGCATTCATTACAACAACCCAATCAAACGAGTGGTGTAACAGGAGGTAATCCGCAATTGATTGAGACCATTGCCAAAGCAGCTATTGCAACAGGCGCTCATGGATTATTTATTGAAACCCATCCAAATCCAGCGCAAGCAAAAAGTGATGGTGCTAATATGTTGCCCTTAGACAAATTGGGGCCTTTGTTGGAAAAATTAGTGAAAGTTAGAAAGGCAGTTATTTAGCAGCAGCTAAAAATATTTCATGGGATTTCTTTTCCCTAAGAGAATGTATTTTCGAATACTTTTCCAAAAAGCCAATATCATATAAATAATTACGGGCGAACCGAATGTCAGAAATGAAATGTAGATAAACCACATTCTAATTTTAGTGGTCGCAATGCCCAATCTTTCGCCGATTGCGGTGCAAACCCCAAAAGCATGTATTTCAAAAAAATTCTTGACTTTTTGCATATTAAAAGCGACTATTCTAGCTGCAATCTATAAAAAAAAGTGGACATAAAGTGTATTTTTTGCTTTTGCCGGCGTCAAATTTGGCTTACCTTTGGCCCAAATTTAACAACAAAACTAAGTACTATGGCTTTTGATATCGAAATGATCAAAAATTTGTATGCTGCAATGCCTGCAAAAGTAGCAGCGGCTCGAAAATTATTAAATCGCCCATTGACCTTATCTGAAAAGATATTGTTTTCTCATTTACATACTGATCAGAACTTAGAAAATTTTGAAAGAGGTGGTTCTTATGTGGATTTTGCACCAGACCGTGTTGCGATGCAAGATGCTACAGCGCAAATGGCCTTATTGCAATTTATGCAAGCGGGTCGTCCAAAAGTAGCGGTTCCAAGTACGGTACATTGCGATCACTTAATTTCAGCTAAAGTTGAAGCAAAACAAGATTTACAAGTAGCGACAACAGAAAGTAAAGAGGTATATGATTTCTTAGCTTCTGTTTCAAATAAATACGGTTTGGGTTTTTGGAAACCAGGTGCTGGAATTATTCACCAAGTAGTTTTAGAAAACTACGCATTCCCAGGTGGTTTAATGATTGGTACCGATTCACATACAGTGAATGCAGGTGGCTTAGGTATGATTGCAATTGGGGTGGGTGGTGCGGACGCATGCGATGTAATGGCAGGTTTGCCATGGGAATTAAAATGGCCTAAATTAATTGGTATCAAGTTAACTGGAAAGTTGAACGGATGGACTGCACCCAAGGATGTTATTTTAAAAGTAGCTGGTATCTTAACGGTGAAAGGTGGCACTGGTGCGATTGTTGAATATTTTGGTGAAGGTGCTACTAGCATGAGCTGTACAGGTAAAGGAACCATTTGTAATATGGGTGCTGAAATTGGAGCAACTACTTCCACCTTTGGTTACGATGCAAGTATGAGTCGTTATTTAAGTTCCACTGGTCGTGCCGACCTGGCAGCTTTAGCGGATACCGTTGCAGCACACTTAACTGCAGATGCAGAAGTGTATGCTTCTCCTGAAAAATATTTTGATCAAGTGATTGAAATTGATTTGACTACATTGGAACCACATTTAAATGGTCCTTTCACACCAGATTTAGCGACTCCTATTTCAAAAATGAAAGAAGTTGCAGCAGCAAATGGTTGGCCTACAAAAATTGAAGTAGGTTTGATTGGAAGCTGTACCAACTCCTCTTATGAAGATATTAGTCGCGCAGTAAGCTTGGCAAAACAAGTTTCTGAAAAAGGATTAACAATGAAGGCGGAATATATGATTACGCCAGGTTCTGAGCAAGTAAGATATACCATTGAAAGAGATGGCTTTTTAGATGTATTCAGTAAAATTGGTGCGAAGGTTTTTGCCAATGCGTGTGGGCCTTGTATTGGGATGTGGGAGCGTGTGGGCGCAGAGAAAAAAGAAAAAAATACTATCGTACATTCTTTCAATAGAAACTTTGCAAAGCGTGCGGATGGAAATCCAAATACCTATGCATTTGTTGGTTCACCTGAATTAGTAACCGCATTAGCAATTGCAGGGGATTTAGCATTTAATCCGCTCACAGATTCCTTAACCAATGACAAAGGCGAACAAGTTAAATTAGATGCGCCTACTGGTGATGAATTACCGCTAAAAGGATTTGCAGTAGAAGATGCTGGTTACCAAGCACCTGCCGAAGATGGCTCCAATGTTGTCGTTGCAGTTGATCCAACATCGAAGCGTTTACAATTATTAGATCCATTTAGTGCGTGGGAAGGAACAGATTTAAAATCATTACGTTTATTAATTAAAGCAAAAGGCAAGTGTACAACGGATCATATTTCTATGGCAGGTCCATGGTTAAAGTTCCGCGGTCACTTAGATAATATTTCCAATAACTTATTAATTGGTGCTATTAACTTTTTCAATGAAAAAACAGACAATGTAAAAAGTCAAGTGAATGGCAATTACGATACGGTACCTAATACACAAAGAGCTTACAAAGCTGCTGGTGTTGGAACCATTGTAGTGGGTGATGAAAACTACGGTGAAGGAAGTTCTCGTGAGCATGCTGCCATGGAACCAAGACACTTAGGGGTGCGTGTGGTATTGACTAAATCATTTGCGCGTATCCACGAAACCAACTTGAAAAAACAAGGTATGTTGGCGTTGACTTTCGCAGACAAAGCAGACTATGATAAAATTCAAGAAGACGACAGTATTGATGTAATAGGTTTAACTAGTTTCGCACCAAACACTCCATTAACTTTAGTGTTAACACATAAAGATGGTACTGTTGATACGATTAAAGCAAACCATACTTATAACCAACCACAAATTGAGTGGTTTAAAGCGGGTGGTGCCTTAAATATTATTAGAAAACAAATAGGTAAATAAAAATTTTGCTATTTTACAACTACGGTTCACTATACCATAATAGGGTCTTCGAAACCCGCCCCGATTTATCGGGGCGGGTTTTTGGTTTAATTGTAATAATACAACTCAAAATTTCTTAAATTTAGGTATGATAAATACAGCATTAGTTTCCTATGGCATGAGTGGTCGTTTATTTCACGCGCCATTTATAGAACTGAACCCCGATTTTAAACTAGTGGGCAGTTGGGAGCGAAGTCAAAAAAATATTCAAACAAGATACCCGCATACAAAATCATTTGATTCCTATGAAGAAATTTTAAATGACCCAAGTATCCACTTAGTGGTTGTAAATAGTCCCAATGATACCCATTACGATTATACCAAACGCGCTTTATTAGCTGGCAAACATGTGGTTACTGAAAAGGCATTCACAGTGACAGTTCAAGAAGCGGAAGAATTAGATGCATTAGCACAAAAATTAAATTTAAAATTGGCAGTGTATCATAATCGCCGATATGATGCTGATTTTTTAACCATCCAAAAATTAATTAAAGAAGATGCTATTGGTGAATTATTAGACATTCAAATATCTTTTGAACGATATAGAACCACCCTAAGTCCTAAAGTACACAAGGAATTACCTACGCCGGGGGCAGGTGTATTATTTGATTTAGGTCCGCATTTGGTGGACCAAGCATTATTATTATCTGGTATGCCTACCCATATTTTCGCCGACTTACGCATTATCAGAAAAGTATCTGTAGTGGATGATTATTTTACTTTGCTTTTATACTACCCTACCCACCGTATATTATTAACCAGCGGCATGGTGTATATGCAACAACTGCCGGCCTATAAAATCTATGGATCAAAAGGTTGCTTCATCAAATACAGAGCGGATATTCAAGAGGATGAATTATTGGCAGATAAAATTCCAACCGGACCCAATTGGGGCCATGAGCCTGAAAATAAGTGGGGCACTTTAAGTTCTGATAACAATGGCGAAATGAGTACCCAAATAATTCCAAGTTTGCCTGGTGACTATGGACAGTTTTATAAATTGATGGCAGCCGCTATTCATCATAATGCACCTGTGCCTACCTCGGCAAAACATGGGGCAGCTATCATACGCGTTTTAGAAACAGCCAGAAAAAGTTTCGCAGAAAAAAAGATAATTGCACTTTAAAAGCATCCCAATTTATCGCCGCTCTCCAAACGAGAAGCGTTGAAACATCAGTAAACTATATATTAATAATGTAACTCGTTAAATATAAAACGCCCCGATAAATCGGGGCGTTTTATTAAACTTTCATTTTTTTAATTTTAAACAAAATTAAAAACTACATCTTCTTAGCATCTTCCAAGAATTTCGCTAAACCAATATCTGTTAAAGGATGTTTTAATAATCCTAAAATTGAATCTAAGGGGCAGGTACATACATCAGCGCCCGCTTCAGCTGCCTTAACAATGTGTAAAGCATTCCTGATGGATGCCGCTAATATTTGTGTTTGGAAACCTTGTACATCAAAAATATGTCTGATTTGACCAATCAATTCCATGCCATCCCAACTGCTATCGTCAATACGACCAATAAATGGGGAAACATAAGTAGCACCTGCTTTGGCAGCTAAAATAGCTTGACCCGCTGAAAATATCAATGTACAATTGGTACGAATACCATTATCACTAAACCATTTGATTGCTTTAATACCATCTTTTATCATTGGCACTTTTACCACAATATTTGGATGAATTGCTGCTAATTTTTTTCCTTCTTCCACCATGGTAGCAAAATCGGTAGATAATACTTCTGCGCTAATATCTCCGTCAACGATATCACAAATTGCTTTGTAATGCGCAGCAATGGCAGCTTCCCCTTTCACACCCACTTGCGCCATTAAAGAAGGATTCGTAGTTACGCCATCCAATATGCCCAATTCATTTGCTTCTTTAATCTGTGCTAAATTACCTGTGTCAATAAAGAATTTCATATTTGTTTTATTTAATTTGGTTTCCCAAAAGTTAAAAAGTGGCAGGCTACTCACATCACACCGCTCAACCGCCTATCCTTGCTGTATTCCTACCCTGGGGAAGTTCAGCAGGAGCTGGTCGTGTAAGACCTGCCGGTGCAAATGTAGGACAAATG
>SHWT01000017.1 GCA_009693715.1 Chitinophagaceae bacterium | reverse complement strand
TATCCCAAAAAGATGGCAAAAAATGGGTTCCCATTTCATTATCTTCGCACAGCTATGGAAAAGGAAATTGTATTGAGCGGAATTAGACCCACCGGGTTCTTGCATTTGGGCAACTATTTTGGTGCGATGCGCAATTATGTGCGTATGCAGGATGACTTTAATTGCTTCTTTTTTGTTGCCAACTGGCATAGCTTAACTACCCATCCAGATACCAAACAATTACAAGAAAGTGTATTAAGAGTTGTGGCTGAAAATATTGCTTGCGGATTGGATCCTGAAAAAGTATCCTTATATGTGCAAAGTGATGTTCCTGAAATTGCTGAATTATATTTGTATTTAAATATGTTGGCTTACAAAGGGGAATTAGAAAAGACCACTACTTTTAAGGATAAAGTAAGAATGCAACCGGATAATGTGAATGCAGGTTTATTGACATACCCGGTTTTGCAAGCGGCAGATATTTTAATACACCGTGCAGTGAAAGTGCCTGTTGGTAAGGATCAGGAACAAAACTTGGAAATGGCGCGCAATTTTGCAGAACGTTTTAACCACAGATATGGTGAAACCTTCCCTTTACCTTATGCCTTTAATTACAATAGTGAATTAGTAAAAATATTAGGATTAGATGGCGAAGGAAAGATGAGCAAAAGTGAAAATCAGATGACCACTTTATTTTTAGCGGATACAGATGATTTGATTCGCAAAAAAGTGATGAAAGCCAAAACCGACCAAGGTCCCTTAACACCTAATGCAGCTAAACCCGATTATATACAAAACTTATTTACTTTGATGGGCTTAGTGAGTTCGGCAGATACTGTTCAAAAATTCGAGGACGATTTTAATTATAGTTCCGAGGGTAATTGCATTATAAGATATGGTGATATGAAAAAGCAGTTAGCCGAGGATATGGTCAATTTTATTAACCCGATTCGTTCACAAGCCGCTGATTTACAAAACAACAAAGCCCATTTATTGAAGATCATACAACAAGGAGCAGACAAGGCTAGAGCAAGTGCCTCAGTTACCCTTACCATGGTTCGAAAAACAATCGGGATGGATTACCTATAAAAAATAAAAAAAAATAAATAGTACATCAACTATTTAGTATTTTCACTATCATGGCAAAAGCTAAAAAACCAAAACACGTTGCAGTAGCCGGGAATATCGGCGCAGGTAAAACTACATTGACTGAAATGCTAAGTAAGCATTATCGTTGGATTCCTCAATTTGAGGATGTAGATCACAACCCCTACTTAACTGACTTTTACGACGACATGCCGCGCTGGAGTTTTAATTTGCAAATTTATTTTTTGCATGGTCGTTTGAATCAAATTTTAGATATTCAAAGAGGTACGGAAACTATTATTCAAGATAGAACCATATACGAGGATGCTAATATTTTTGCACCCAACTTACATGAGATGGGCTTAATGAGTAAGCGTGACTTTGATAATTACTACGGATTTTTTAGCACCATCAAAACAATGATACAACCTCCTGACTTATTAATTTATTTAAAAGCATCTGTTCCTACTTTAGTTTCTCAAATTCAAAAAAGAGGAAGAGAATACGAAGAAAATATTCGCTTGGATTATTTAAAAAAACTGAATGAGTATTACAATAAGTGGGCTGAAGGATATAAAGAAGGCCCATTATTGATCATTGATTGCGATAAAAATAAATTCGGCGAAAACGAAGAAGATTTAGGAGAAATAATAAGCAAGGTGGACGGTATGTTGTACGGCTTATTTTAACCCCCTCGTTTTTAATCCCATTGGAATGAAAGCAATTACACCACAAATACTTGAGCAATTTAAATTAATTGTTGGTTCCGAATATATTTTTACAGATGCTGATAGTATTGAAAAATACGGCAGAGATGAAACGGAACAACTTCATTATGCCCCACAAGTAATTGTTAAGCCAAGACAAGCCTCGGAAATTGCACAACTCCTAAAAATTTGTAACGAACATTTAATTCCTGTTACCCCCAGAGGTGCTGGTACAGGATTAACTGGCGGAGCACTTCCGCACTTAGGAGGTTTGGTAATTTCAATGGAACGATTCAATACTATTTTAGAAATAGACGAACGAAATTTACAAGTAACCACCGAGCCTGGAGTGATTACAGAAATGCTGCAAGATGCGGTAAAAGAAAAAGGTTTGTTTTATCCGCCCGATCCCGCGAGCAAAGGAAGTTGTTTTATTGGTGGTAATATTTCAGAAAATTCAGGCGGTCCAAAAGCAGTTAAATACGGAGTGGTAAAGGATTATGTATTAAACTTAGAAGTAGTGCTTCCCAACGGGGAAATTATTTGGACAGGATCCAATGTTTTAAAAAATGCAACTGGCTATAATATCACACAACTCATTGTGGGTAGCGAAGGGACTTTAGGCATTGTAACCAAAATAGTGTTAAGATTAATTCCATATCCCAAGTTTGATTTATTAATGTTGGCCCCTTTTAATAGTTTAGAAAAAGCAAGTGAAGCCGTGAGTGCTATATTTAGAGCAGGCATTACCCCTAGTGCCATGGAACTCATGGAAATTGATGCGATTACACTTGCATCTAAAATTTTAGACAGCACTGCAATTCCACTAACTGAAAATTTAGCTGCACACTTAATAATTGAGGTAGATGGAAACAATATGGACGTGTTGATGGGTGAAATGGAAGCGATTTCGGAAGTACTTTCCCAATTTGAAGCGGGAGAATTATTTTTCGCTGATGATGCACAACAAAAAAATGAACTTTGGAAAATACGACGCAAAGCCAATGAAGCTGCGGTAATGGCGGGTTATACTATTGAGGAAGATACCGTTGTGCCAAGAGCTGAATTACCTAAATTAATAAAAGGCGTCAAAGAATTAGGTGCACAAAATGGATTTAAAGTAGTCTGTTATGGTCATGCAGGCGATGGTAATTTGCATATCAGAATAAACCATCCTACGATTAAAAAGAGTTATGGCAATGATGAAATGAATGCTATTTTAAAAAAATTATTTGAACTTGTTAAGGAACTAGGCGGAACGATTAGTGGCGAACACGGTATTGGGCTTATCCAAAAATCATATATGCCTGTATTATTTGATGAAGTTTCACTTGAACTTATGCGCGGCATAAAAAATACCTTTGACCCTAATCATATTTTAAATAGTGGTAAAATTTTTGATTATAAAAAGTAATCGCAATAGGCTTTTCTAATAATCAAAGCAATTATATAGCAATGTTTAAATATTTTAAATATAAAAATAACAACACCGTAACTCATCCCCATGCAACTTAAAAATATTATTCTTTTCGCTTTTATTTTATTCAGTTTTGCAGCGCAAGCACAAACCACCATCACTACAAATAAAATTTTAGATAAAAAACCCATTTTTGTGGGCGGTGGTTTGGTATTAGGTGGCGGTGCAAATAGTTTTCAAATGGGTTTGAATCCAGAAATTATTAAAAGCTTTACCCCTTATTTGGATGGCGGTTTGGCAATGAATATTTATTATGAGCTTTACAATTCCAATGAGTTAAGCGATATCCGAAGTCGCAACTTTAGATTAGGTATTGGGGCATTCACGCGTATTTGGCCTATTGAAAGTTTTTTTATCCAAGTGCAACCTGAATATAATTATGCATGGATCAAACAAAAGGACACAAAATCAGGACAAGCTGGATCTACTAATTTTGGCGCTGAAAGCATATTGGCTGGGGTTGGGTATGGCAAACGCGTTGCATCAGGGATTAGTTATTTTTCAGTGATGATTGATTTGCTAAACAACCCACAATCACAATACAATGGTGGCTATAATAGAAAAGAACCTGTATTTAGAGCTGGTATTGGATTCCCATTAAGATTTGGTCCTAAGGTTGCTCGATAAAATTTGAGCCGATGGTTCGGCGTTAAGATTAAGCGCTATGAAAAAACTCCTTAATCTCTTCCAGTGTTGCACAAATATGCAAACGGTACCTACTTCTTTCGTATAAAAAATCTTCTTCCTCCATTTTTTGAATCATGGTAACCAACGGATCATAAAAGCCTTGAAAATTATATAGCACTATTTTTTTATCGTGTATACTTAAGTTGTTCCAAACAAGCATTTCAAAAAGTTCATCAAAAGTCCCCAAGCCACCTGGCAGTACAATAGCGGCATCCCCTTTTTCATACAACAACATTTTTCGAGCATGCATATTTTCGGTAACAATCAATTCCGTTAAACCTTTATGCTCGGCTTCCCATTCCAATAAAACCTTGGGTATAATACCTATCACTTTACCCCCTTTTGCCAAACAAGCATTGGCTGTAGCGCCCATTAATCCTTTATTTCCGCCTCCATATACAAGTGTAATATTTTCTTCCGCCAACCAGCTGCCTAAAGCCATGGCCATTTGTTCAAAAGCAGGATTTTTACCCGATTTAGAACCGCAAAACAGTGTGATGGCATTCATGGTCATAAAATACTTTTGTGCTTTATAATATCGAATTTAGTTAAAATTAAAAGATTGTCCTTACTTTGCTTGAACTAATTTAAAGACCTATGAGTGCTCCCTTATTATTCCTATTTGTAGTACTGTATTTTTTAGTCCTACTTGCCGTTGCAAAAGTGACAGGGAAAAATAGTAACAATATGTCCTTTTTTATTGGCAACAAAAATAGTAATTGGATGTTGGTTGCATTTGGGATGATCGGAACCTCACTAAGTGGTGTCACTTTTGTAAGTGTTCCCGGTGCAGTTGGAAAAGACGGGTTTCATTATTTGCAAATTACCATTGGCTACCTCATTGGCTATTTCGCGATTGCTTATGTTTTACTTCCAATTTATTATAAGATGAACCTTACTTCTATCTATAACTATTTAGAGCAAAGATTGGGTTTTGGTGCTTATAAAACAGGCGCTTCTTTTTTTATCTTATCAAGAACATTGGGTGCTACTGCAAGATTATATTTGGTTGTAAAAATTTTACAAGTATTTATCTTAGATAACTTACATGTTCCTTTTTGGGCAACCACCGTTGTGATCCTTGCGATGATTTTGTTATATACCTATGAAGGCGGTGTGAAAACAATTGTATACACCGATACATTGCAAACATCAGGAATGTTGTTGGGCTTAATTATTTGTAGTATTTATATTTTATCCAGCCTACATTTATCGGTAGGAGATGCGCTAGTGGCTATGCAAGCCAAAGGTATTGCAACCGTGTTTAACCCTGATGTAAATGCGAAGTCGTTTTTTCTAAAACAAATCATTGGAGGTGCTTTCATTACCCTTACGATGACTGGCTTAGACCAAGAAATGATGCAAAAAAACATTTCTGTAAAAAACTTGAAAGATGCGCAAAAAAACATGATCACCATTGGGTTCACCATGTTATTTGTGATCAGTTTGTTTTTGTTTTTAGGGGGCTTACTTCATTTATATGCTGCACAATTAAATGTAACCGCAGTGGGTGATGACCTATTCCCTACCCTAGCCTTACAACATATGCCGCCGTACTTGTCCATTATTTTTATTTTGGCACTGATATCGGCCTTATTCCCAAGTGCCGATGGCGCCATTACCGCACTTACTTCTAGTTTTTGTATTGACATCGTAGGCATGCAAAGAAACACCCAATGGGATGAAGCCAAAAAGAAAAAAATACGTCAACGAATTCATTTAGGTTTTGCTTTTCTTTTTTTAATCATCGTTTTGGTATTTAAATGGATTGATAATAAAAGTATTATTGATTTATTATTAAAGATTGCCTCCTATACCTATGGGCCTTTGTTAGGCTTATTTGCATTTGGTATTTTAACCAAAAGAAGTATTAAGGATAAATGGGCATTCTTACCCTGCTTTATTGCACCCCTATTATGTTTATTACTTGACTACCTACAACCTTACTTTTTTGGCTCAGCCCCTACTAGCTTTAGAATTGGTCAGGAATTGCTGATCATTAATGGCTTATTTACATTTTTAGGATTGTTGTTAATTTCATCGCCGAATAGCGAAAAAAAATAGAACTTTGACTAATGGATTTTATACACCCTTTAGCCAATGAATATGCAGCGCAATATAGCAATGCAACCCCTGCCTATTTAAAGGAGGTATACGAAAGTACATTAGCCACACATCCGCATGCCGAAATGCAGAGCAGTTGGACCCAAGGGGGTTTTTTAAGTTTAATTAGCAAATTGTTACAGCCCAAGCATATTTTGGAACTGGGCACCTTTTCAGGTTTTAGCGCTATGTGCTTGGCCGAAGGCTTGGTGAATGACGGACAATTACACACCCTTGAATTAAGAGAACCCGATGGAATCAACGCACAAAACAATATCAATCAAAGCCCACATAAGGATAAAATAAAAATTCATGTGGGCGATGCAAGTGAAACTTTGCAACACTTAACCGCTCCTTGGGATATTGTATTCATAGATGCTGATAAAGTGAATTATGGAAAATATTATCAGATGATTTTCCCTTATGTAAAAAAGAATGGATTAATTATTGCTGACAATGTGTTGTTTCATGGCGAAGTATTCAGCGAAACATTAAAAGGTAAAAACGCAAAGGCCATACACGCATTTAATGAAATGATTATGTTGGACCAGCTTGCAGACACTGTGTTATTAACGGTAAGAGATGGATTAAGTTTAATCAGAAAAAAATAAGCATGAAATTTAAGTTTACTATATTATTACTCCTTCCTTTTTTTTGCATTACCTTATCTGCACAAAAAACAGCGACACTTATCTATATTGATCAATACAAGGATATTGCTATTAAGGAAATGAAACGTACGGGCATTCCCGCTTCCATTACACTAGCCCAAGGTATTGTTGAATCCAATAGTGGGGAAAGTAATTTAGCGTTGAATTTTAATAATCACTTTGGTATCAAATGTAAAACTGATTGGAAAGGGGAAACCACTTATCAGGATGACGATACCAAACAAGAGTGCTTTAGGGTTTACCCAAATGCCAACGCCTCTTTTATTGATCATTCAAATTTTATCAAAACCAGACCCAATTACGCACCGCTTTTTCAATTAGATCCTGTAGATGATTCTGCATGGGCAATTGGTTTAAAAAAGGCCGGTTATGCAACCGCAAGTGATTATGCTTTTAAATTGATGAAAGTGATGGATGATTTTGAATTGTCGCAATTCAATTTTCCAGAGTTAAATGATGAAAATGATACTACTGAAACAGAAACAACCACAGTGACAGAAAAACAAATGGTTGTTGCAAAGGAAGTAGTTGCAAGAAATACAAGTCTAGATAAAAAAGAAACTGGTTCAAATTTATCAATGGAGGCGCCCAAAGAAACAGGGTTAAGGATGCCCGTGAAAAAGGATACTACTATCGCTGTGAAAAAGGATACCCCCATTCAAGTAAAGGCAGTAAAGGATAGTGCTAGCAATTATATAAGTCAAGCAAGTTTACCTATTAATAATGTTAAAGGCATTGAATCAAGCAAAACAAACGCAACGGTTACCGAAATAAAAATGAATAGTATTGGCAAGGATACAATGATGGTCAAAAAACCGAATACCCCTGTAAAAGATACAATAGCGAAAAAGCCAAGCAACGCTTACCCTGACAAACCATTTAAAATTAACCAGGTTTCAGTGATATGGGCCAAAGCAGGCACTTCGCTTTTACAAATCGTAACTGAGCATAATATTCCCCTATATAAGTTATTTGTATTTAATGATTTAAAGGAATCCGACCTGTTAGTACAGGACCAATTATTATTTTTAGGAAATAAGAAAGCGGAAGCTGATAAAAGTTTTCATTTAGTGATCACTGGTGAAAGCCTTTATGACATTAGTCAAAAGGAAGGTATTCAATTAAAAAAATTAAAAGAATACAACCCTGGTATTAGCAGTGAAACGCCTGCTGCAGGAACACAGTTACTTTTAGTAAGACCCAAAGAACAAAAGCCAAAACTATCACTTAATAAATAGTACATTTAATAAGTTATTCAATTTAAAAGTTCAAACGATATGCCTACTATAAAAATACACGACAAGGAATTTACACCCTACATAACAGATCAGGAGATTCAGGAAAAAATCCAACAACTCGCGCTACAATTAAAAAAGGATTACGGCGATAAAAAGCCATTGTTCTTATCCATATTGAATGGATCGTTTTTATTCACCGCGGATTTATTTAAATACCTTGACTTTGAAGCAGAAGTGTGTTTTGTAAAACTAGCTTCCTACAAGGGCGTGAGCTCCACAGGTAATATAATTACAGCAATTGGTTTGGATACCAATTTAAACGACCGACACGTAATCATTTTGGAAGATATTATTGATACAGGCAAAACCCTGCACCATTTTTTACCACAATTACAATCACAACAATTAGCTTCTTTAAAAATTGCGGTGCTATTAAATAAAAAAGAGGCGCTTGCCTATCCTATAAAGGTGGACTACGATTGCTTTGAAATTCCCAACAAATTTGTAGTGGGTTATGGATTAGATTATGACGGACTTGGTCGTAATTCCAAGGATATCTACCAATTAAAAGAAGACTAAGACTGGCTTTCTTTAGTCCGATTGTTTATTGTTATCTGAAAGCTTCTTTTACGCGATCGTAAAAACTTTTTTCCCCCTTTATATTTTTGGGTTTGAAGTTTTCGCTTAATTGCATTTTTTCCAAAGCTGCCCTTTCCTCATCACTCACGTGCTGTGGGGTCCATATGTTTACATTAATCAGCTGATCTCCTTTTGCATATCCTTGTACTTCAGGAAATCCTTTCCCTTTTAATCTAAATATTTTACCACTTTGTGTTCCCGGTGGTATTTTTATTTTGGCACGACCATCAATCGTAGGTACTTCCACACTGGTACCAAAAACTGCATCAGGAATAGTGATATATAAATCATAAGCCACATTTAAACCATCCCTATGTAAGGAATCATGTGGCTCTTCCTCAATCATGATGATTAAATCACCCGGACTTCCGCCGCGCTCGCCTGCATTTCCTTTTCCGGACATGCTTAGTTGCATCCCATCCTGAACACCAGCTGGTATATCAATGGAGATGGTTTCTTCGCCATACATACGACCTTCGCCTTTACATCCCGCACATTTTGCGGTAACCGTATTTCCTTGACCATTACAGGAAGGACAAGTATTCACGGTTTGCATTTGACCTAAAAAAGTATTGGTCACACGTTTCACTTGACCCGAACCATTACAAGTTCCGCAGGTTTGCACACTATTTTTATCCTTAGCACCATTACCACCACAGGTAGTACAGGTTACATGCTTTTTTACTTTTACTTGCTTATTAACACCATTCGCTATTTCATCAAAACGCAACTTTAATTTAATACGCAAGTTGCTACCTCTTTGTCCCGTCGCTCTTGATGACCTTGACCTTGAACCGCCGCCACCAAAAAATCCACCAAACCCTTCATCCCCAAATATGTCACCAAATTGACTAAAAATATCATTCATATCCATTCCGCCGCCACCACCAAATCCACTTCCACCGCCAGTGCCAGGACCAAATGCTTGATGACCAAAACGATCAAACTTTGCTTTTTTATCTGCATCACTTAATATCTCATAGGCTTCCGCAGCCTCCTTGAATTTGTCTTCGGCTTGTTTGTCTCCAGGATTACGATCTGGATGAAATTGCATAGCCACCTTACGATACGCTTTTTTAATTTCATCAGCGGATGCAGATTTACTTACTCCTAATATTTCGTAAAAATCTCTTTTTGACATAATACTTTTTTTATTTGCCTACCACCACTTTAGCAAAACGAATAATTTTATCATTTAAAAAATACCCTTTTGATATTTCATCTACAATTTTTCCTTTCATCTTATTATTAGGCACCGGCACTTCGGTAATTGCTTCGTGTTTATCAACATC
This sequence comes from Chitinophagaceae bacterium, assembly GCA_009693715.1. Classification (GTDB taxonomy): domain Bacteria; phylum Bacteroidota; class Bacteroidia; order Chitinophagales; family Chitinophagaceae; genus Sediminibacterium. Next base: position 13,301 of record SHWT01000017.1, on the reverse strand, counting down.
AAAATTTTCGTTGACACTCACCATCGCAACAACTCCCTTTGCATTTAAAGTAGATCTTACTTTATTAAACACCAATTGAATTCCTTCTTTTTGTAAAGCAATATCATCTGAACTATTTAATTGTTTTTCAGCACGATCACAATCATCCAACACATCCAAAAAGGAAACAATGACCTCCTTGCTTGCCGTTTGAATCAATTCAATACGCTCCTTTGCGGAACGACGTCTGAAATTTTCAAAGTCAGCCATTAACCTCAGGTATTTGTCCTTTTGATCAACCAACTCCAATTGTAGGGTTTCCAATTCACTTAAAACGGGTGCCACTTCGGGTGCCGGCTCTGTTAAAGGATTTGACTCATTGGTTGCCTCGTTTTCAACTGTTTTTCCCTCCATTTTGTCCGATGTTGTGTTTATAGGTTCTTTATCTTGCATAGTCTATTATTGATACAAATATCTCCCAAAAATATTGCCAAAGCAATAAAATAGCAAAATTGACATAAAAGGGCCTAAAAATGAACAAGTTGTCACTTATTCTCTGCCTATATTTGTGCCATGACAAAGGTGTATTTAAACAAGAAAATAACCCAAAGGATTGCTTCAGGCCACCCTTGGATTTATAATAATGAAATTGACCGAATTGCAGGGACAGTGGAACCCGGGGACTTGGTCGAAGTTTATTTTTTTGATGGCCAATTGGCAGGTCGCGGATATATTAATCCCAATTCCCAAATTACCATTCGCCTTTTAACCCGTCACAGAGATACGATTGATGCCGCCTTTTTCCATAAAAAAATTGCCACTGCTTGGGCCTACCGCCAACAATTAGGGTATGTTGAAAATTGCAGATTGGTATTCGGAGAAGCGGATGAATTACCTGCATTAATTATCGATAAATTTAATGACTACTTTGTTTTACAAACTTTATCACTGGGTATTGAAAAATGGAAACCAGCAATTGTAGATGCGATTAAAGCTATTTTTAATCCCAAAGGAATATACGAACGTAACGATGTTCCTGTGCGTGAATTAGAAGGGCTTACGCAAATTAAAGGTTTTTTAAGCGACCCATTCCCAACCGAAATAATGATTAATGAAAATGGTTTGCAGTTTTATGTCAATATTGAAAATGGACAAAAAACAGGTTACTTTTTAGACCAACAAGACAATCGCCGCGCCATTCAAAAAATTGTTTCTGGTGCCGATGTATTGGGCGCATTTACTTACACGGGCACCTTTGAAATTCACGCTGCACACTATGGCGCTAAGTCAGTTTTAGGCATTGACATTTCAGAAAGTGCAGTTGCGCAAGCAAACAAAAATGCTGCTTTAAATCAATTAGATCATATTGTTAAGTTTGAAACCATGAATGCTTTTGACGTATTAAAAACCTGGGGCAAAGAAGGTCGAAAATACGATGTGGTGATGTTAGATCCTCCTGCTTTTACAAAAAGCAGAAATAGTATTGACAAGGCCATCACAGGTTATAAGGAAATTAACTTACGCGGAATGAAGATGATTAATAATGGCGGATTTTTAGTCACTTCAAGTTGCACCAATTTAGTGAGCCCGGAATTATTTTTAGATACCATTGATATGGCTGCAAGAGATGCTAAAAAAAGAATCAGACAAGTTACTTATCAATCCCAATCCAGCGATCACCCTATTATTTGGGGTATGGAAAATACCCACTACTTAAAGTTTTTGATTGTGGAGGTTTGTGATAGATAGAAAAATACAAGAAAAAAAAAGGGATCCCGAATTATCGGGATCCCTTTTAAAATAATTAGAGATCTTCTTGCGTTTTTTATATTCTATAAAAAAACTAGCAAGAACTAAAAAAGAATCTCGACTTGTCGAGATTCTTTTAAAATCATAAGCGATTAAATCTTGTAGGTTTATATTTCATAAAACCTAACAAGATTTAATATTTCAGTTTAGTGTATTCAATACTGTTTGTATTGCCTCAAAATTAGGCAAGTCACCTGGTGTTGGACATATTTCAGCATATTGAACTACCCCTTCCTTATCAATCACGAAAGCAGAACGCTTTGCAACGCCTTGCATTTCAAATGCTGGGAAAGTTTCATACAATACATCAAATGCTTTTGATGCAGCTTTATTAAAATCACTCAATAAAGAGAAATTTAATTTTTGCTCTTCTTTAAATTTACCTAATGTAAATAAAGAATCAACTGAAATTCCCAATACTTCCGCATTTGCAGTATTGTAAACGCCAATGTTGTCTCTGATGCTACATAATTCAGTAGTACACACGCCTGTAAACGCTAAAGGGAAAAATAAAACAACTACGTTTTTTCCTTTGTAATCTGATAATGAAATTGCTTTTTTGTCTGTGTCAAATAATGTAAAAGCAGGAGCTGCTTGTCCGATTGAAATGCTCATTTTTTATGAATTTTAATGATTAATTATAGTTTTTACAAAAGTAATAAAGGGAACTTGTATTTTATTTTATTAACGGCCTTATTGGTGTTAAATTTTCCTTTTTCGACAAACTGCTCACCGAATCCATTAATTCCTTAAACAAAATTGGGTGTTTTTCGTAATATTCAATAGTCGTATAAAAATCCTTAGCCGTAATCTTGTTTAATTCAAAAATCTGTTCATACATTTCGATGTTCTTACGCTTCCCTTTTATACTCGTATCCGATAGTGAAATTCGGATATAATAATCATCCGATTTCATCAACTCCCATATTACTTTCTGCATCACAGGAAATGCCACCACCGGCTTCCCATTGCTTGAAAAGTTACAGGCTGCAAAAAATAAGAGGATGATAAAAATTAAATACCTCATTCTAATTTTTCTTTGTACTTGTTAATATTGGTAATATCAATGGCTGATAGTGTCGCAATTAATTGCTTTTTCATTGACTTATCCGCATTCCCAAAAACACCAATAATCTCTGTAACCTTACCTTGCATTAAGATGGGAACGGCCATTGTATTTGAACTCGCCTCCAGCACTTCCTGCATGCTCATTAAGGCATTTAAAATAGCTGCTTTAGCAACAGCAGGTTTTTCGACCAACTGATCCAGCCCTTCTCTATAATAACTATATAATACACTGTGTAGTTTGTCAAAACCGCTTTGGGTAAAATTATCAATTAACAGATACCTGTTTCTTTGTCCATCATAGGATTTCCAACCAGTAATACCCGATCCCTCCGGTGCATTGTTGACAATATTTAAAGCCTTATTAAAATAAGCCTTTCCTCCCTGCAATGAATACGAATCATAATCCAACCCAAGAATAACATATATATAATAAGCCAAAGTTGCCGTTAAATTAGCAGCTAATGGATCTGCGCCCTGCACCCTATTTTCATTAAACTCGATGGGCTGTGACAATTGGTATTTAAATACAAAATTTGCATCCTGCATATTAAGCAAAGGCGTAGAATAAGCACTATTGAATACGGGCCTATTGGATACAATACTTAATTTGGCTTCATACACCCCTAAGGAAATAATGGATTCAATGGTAATATAAAAATTACAATCTATCTTCTCTTCATTTGAAAATGCATCAGACGTCCATTTGCGCTGATTTAAAAAATCCTTTAATTGACTTTGTAATTGAACGAATGTTTTTGGATCCACTTGATTCTCCACCTTACTTGTTTGCAAGGTAATCGTCGCATTCAATTCCTGTGCAATAGATGAATATTGCAATAAAATAACTAAACAAAATATGGGAACGAGCCTATACATGATACGTCCTAATTTTTAATGCCATTGGATATCTCTAAAATACAAAAACGTCCCGATAGTTTACACATTTCGGGACGCTTTAATATTATTATATTTGAATTAACGAAACAAATCCGTCTCCTCATTCTTACGATAATGAATTTTATCATCAATGAACTCAGCAGTAGCTAAAATCGCAGGGTTGGGCATACGCTCATAAGCCTTTGAAATTTCAATTTGCTCCTTGTTCTCATGAATCTCCTCCAAGCTATCTGTGTGGCTTGCAAACTCTTCTAATTTCGAATGCAATTCCTCTCTGATAGAGATATTAATTTGATTCGCTCTCTTAGAGATGATTGAGATAGACTCATACAAATTACCAGTTTTAGCTTTTAATGCTTTTAAACTTTTTGTTTCTACAACAGAGGGAACATTAGCGCCCATATGTCTTCTTAATTTACTCATTGTATATTATTTAATAAATTATCAGTTTGTGTTTTAATTTTTTTAACCTCAGGTAATAATGGACTATCACTATACCTATCCATGAAATCGTTATATTCTGCTATTACTTTTTCGAATCTTTCCTTTTGTTTATCAAAGAAACTATTTTCAGCAAATTTATAATATGCTTTAATCGTTAATAATTTGTATTGATCTGCATTTTTCGAATCTGGATAACCATCGGACAATAAGCCATAAGAAATGGCTGCTGAACGATATAATGCCAAATTAAAATACAATGTGGCTGTTTTATAATCCTTCAATTCCAACTTTGAACGAGATGCATCAATCACTTCTGTTGCTTCCTTCACTTTTGGACTCGTTGGATATCCATTGATAAAAGACTGCATTAATTGAATGGTTCTATTCGTTGTTGTTTGATCTAATTCAGCTTTTGGAGAACGCTTATAATAAGTATATGCCCTCATGTATTCCACTTCCTCTCTTTTCGTACTGTTAGGAAAATACTCAACGAAAGTTTTAAATAAATTTTCTGCGTTTTCGTAATCTTTATCTAAATAATACGAGTTCGCAAATTTTAAATACAACTCCTCATAACGAGCAGTTCCTTTTACAAAAGGTATTACAGATTCAAAGAGCTGTTGTGCATTCCCATACTTTTTTTCTTCAAAGTACTTTTCAGCCATTTTCACTTTAAAGTCCGTATCCTTATTCTTCAAAATTTTCTGAAATTTTGAAGCGCAAGAACTCAAACCCAAAACGATACAAAAAAGGACGACTATTCTATTCATATAGGGTGGCAAAATTAACTAATAATCCCCAATTTATGACTAAAAATAATCCAAATTGGAGGCTTTAGCGTTAAGAATTACATAAAAAAGGCCATCCCGTGTTCCGGGATGGCCCATATCAATAACCTTGGACAGTAAACTATCCTTTATTAGCGTTGTCGTCGTCCATTTTCGCTTTAATTTCAGCTAAAGCACCTAAGTCACCCAAAGTAGATTTTTCCACCTTGCTTTGAATTGTTTTCACTGCTTTTTTAGTTTTTTCTGTTTCAACTTTCGCTTCTTTCTTAGCTACTTCCTTTTCTTCAACTACAGCTTGCTCCCAAATTCTTGCATGAGATAAAACGATGCGCTTTTCATTGCGATCAAATTCGATTACCATGAATTTTGCAGTCTCTTCTGCTTGAACTTGTTTGCCATCTTCTTTCGCAAGGTGACGGTTTGGCGCAAATCCTTCTAAACTATGAGGCAATTGTACAATTGCACCTTTGTCGTCTTTACGAACAATAGTACCATCATGAATAGATCCGATTGCAAAAGTTTCTTCCAATGCATTCCAAGGATCTTCTTCTAATTGCTTATGCCCTAATTGTAATTTTCTATTTTCTTTATCAATGTTCAAAATAATGATATCGATATGCTCACCAACTTTAACGTACTCAGATGGGTGATTGAAACGCTTCATCCAACTTAAATCGCTGATGTGAATCATTCCACCAATACCAGATTCTAATTCAATGAATACACCATAAGGAGTGATGTTTTTTACAAAACCTTTGTGCTTACTATTTGCAGGGAATTTATTATCAATGACACTCCAAGGATCTTGAGACATTTGCTTAATGCTTAAGCTCATCTTGCGTGCATCTTTGTCTAATGTTACCACCTTCGCTTCATGCTCATCTCCTAATTTGAAGAATTCTTTTGCGTTGATTGGTGTATTCGCCCAAGTAATTTCAGATACGTGCACCAAACCTTCAACACCTGGTTGAATTTCCAAGAATGCACCGTAATCTTCAATATTTACTACTTTACCTTTCACTACACTACCTTCTGATAAATCAACTGGTAATACATCCCAAGGATGCGGCGTTAATTGTTTTAAACCTAAGCTGATACGTTTTTTATCGTCATCAAAATCTAATACAACTACTTGAATTTTCTGATCCAATTTAACCACTTCACTTGGATGAGAAATTCTACCCCATGAAATATCAGTGATGTATAATAAGCCATCTAATCCACCTAAGTCCATGAATGCACCAAAGTCAGTGATGTTTTTAACAACCCCTTCTAACACCTGGCCTTTCTCTAACTTACTCATGATTTCAGCACGTTGTGCTTCAATATCACTTTCAATTAATGCTTTATGTGATACAACTGCGTTCTTAATTGTTTCGTTAATCTTAACAACTTTGAACTCCATTGTTTTTCCTACGAATTGATCATAATCTGTAACTGGCTTCACATCAATTTGAGAACCTGGTAAGAAAGTTTCCATACCAAATACATCAACGATCAAACCACCTTTTGTTTTGCTTGTAACTAAACCAGTAACCACTTCACCAGTTTTATGTACTTCCATAATTCTTTCCCAAGCACGATAAATACGCGCTGACTTACGGCTTAAGTGAAGATTCCCATCACGGTCTTCTTTTTCTACGACCATTACTTCAACAGTATCACCCGTTTTAACACCATTGGTGTCACGGAATTCATTCAATGAAACTAATCCGTCACTTTTAAATCCAATGTTTACAACAACATCAGTTTTAGTTAAAGCAACCACTAATCCATTCATAATTTGACCATCCGCAATTTGAACGAAAGTGTTATCATACACTTTGTCATACTTTAGTCTTTCTGATTCAGCATAATGACTTACGTTACGTTTGTCAACGCTCCAATCAAAATCATCATGCGCTGTAACAATTTGTTCAGGTGCTTTTGGTATCGCAGTTGCTTCAACAGCTGTAGCGCCGTCGAATTCCTGTGCGTCTGCGTTTAGGTTTTTAATAAAAAATTTCATATAAAACCGGCGTTTTTAAACCGGACAGCAAAGGTAGGCGAAAAGATGGGAAATAATATGGAATTGGAGCTAAAAAATGGCAGGACTTAAAATATAACTTGCTGATAATCAATAGTAAAAAAGCGTCATTGGAAATGCCTTTTTACCAGTTTATACAAGGGCGCTCATATGTTCTGCGGCCAGCCAACCGGAGCTCCATGCATGTTGAAAATTAAAGCCCCCCGTAATGCCATCCACATCCATCATTTCGCCTGCAAAATGTAGTCCAGGAATGAACTTACTTTCCATGGTCATCGCATCAATTTCCCCTAAATCAATGCCACCACATGTAACGAACTCTTCTTTAAAAGTAGTTTTACCTTTTACTTGCAAATTAGTTCTGGTGAGTAATTGAATGAGTTGTTGTTGATTTGCACTTTTTAAATCGGCCCATTTTGTATTGAGTGGGACACCTGCTTGTTGCAATAAAAATTGCCACAAGCGCTGTGGTAAATTAAAAGGATTTTTGGTACCTATTTCACGACGACCTAAATCCATTCTTAAATTAATCCACTCCATTTTTAATGTTGCTTCATTATATTCAGGTGCCCAATTAATAATAATTTCACCTTCATAGTTATCATTCGCTAATTCGCGCGCACACCATGAAGATAATTTAATTGCTGCTGGTCCACTGATTCCCCAATGGGTGATTAACAAAGGTCCCTTTTCAATATTTTTTACACCCTTCCATTGTATGGTTGCATTGTCCACTGCAACACCCATCAATGTTGTTATATTTTTATCGACAATATTAAATGTAAATAAGGAAGGCACTGGATCCACAATCGTATGTCCAAAATTATTGAGCCATGGTAATTTATCTGCCTTTAACATACCGCCCGTTGCCAAGCAAACTGCATCCGCTTGCATATTGGGCTTGCCTTGTAATTGAATCGTAAATTGTTGTGTATTGTTTGTGTTACTTACAATAGCAAGAACCTCATGCTGTGTTAACACTTGGATATTATACTGTTGTATTTTTCTTAAAAAACAATCAATGATGGTTTCTGAATTATTAGTAGTTGGAAACATCCTGCCATCCTTTTCTGTATGCAACTGTACGCCATTTTTCGCAAACCATTCAATGGTATTGAGTGTAGCAAATTGATAAAATGATTTTTTTAAAAATCGTTGCCCTCTTGGATATTTTTTAAGAAGCAATTCAATATCGGGACAGGCATGCGTTACGTTACAACGGCCACCACCACTTACCCTTACCTTTGATAATAACTTGGTTGATTTTTCTAAAATTTTAATCTCCCATTCCGGATGAAGTTCAGCAACATGAATGGCACAAAAAAATCCAGCGGCACCCCCACCAACTATGACTATTTTTTTATTTTTCATGCGATTATTATTTTGGAAATGGGGTGTATAAATATAAACGAACACAACGCTACTATTAAAAGTTTACAACTAGTAATAAGAACTATTCAAATTTGAATTCATTTTTTCTGCAGCTTCAATCATACTAAAATCAGAAAGGATCAATGCTTCTTTGTCCTTTACGCAAATATCATGTTCAAAGTGAACCGATATTTTACCATCCTGCGTTTTCACTGTCCAACCGTCCTCCTCCGTAAACACTTTATGTGTACCCATATTAATCATAGGCTCAATAGCCAAAACTAAATTTTCTTTCATCTTTAATCCAGTACCTCTTTTACCATAATTAGGCACTTGCGGATCCTCATGTAATGACTTCCCTAATCCATGTCCTACTAATTCACGCACTACCCCATAGCCATGCAACTTTTCTGTATGCGCTTGTATGGCAAAACTAATATCACCCACTCGATTATTTACAATTGCTTTTTCAATGCCTTTATACAAGGACTCCTTGGTCACTTTTACTAATTGTAAAATATCAGGTGCTACATCACCTATAATGAAAGTATATGCATGATCCCCATGCCAACCATTTAATACAACCCCTAAATCAATGGAAACAATATCCCCTTCATTTAATGCCGTTTTATTTGGAAATCCATGTACCACCACATCATTCACCGATGCACAAATATTATGCGGATAGCCATGGTAATTGTAAAATGAAAGTGTCGCATGATGATCCTTAACAAACTGCATACAAAACTGATCAACGTCCAATGTGGTCATGCCTGGCTTTAATATAGTTGCTACTTGCGTTAAGGTTTTACTTACCAACAACGCAGCTTCCTGCATTAACTTTACCTGATCCTCTGTTTTTATATGCACCATAGATTGAGATTGTCTTAAAACGAAACAAACCTGCCTTTAATGGACAGGTTTGTAAAGATAAATATTTTTAAAGTAACCAATAGCCTAAATAGGCGAATTGGTCATTGGATTACGACCTTGAAGACGTCCTGAATTCATTAAGCCATCATATTGACGCATTAATAAATAGGTTTCAATTTGTTGTAAAGTATCTAATACAACACCAACCATGATCAATAATGAAGTTCCTCCAAAGAAAGTACTGAATCCTTGTGTAACCCCTAATTTTTGTGCAAACCCTGGTAAAATACCCACCAATGCTAAAAATATAGCACCAGGCAATGTGATTCTATCCATGACTGCTCCAATATAATCAGTGGTTGGTTGTCCAGGTTTAACACCAGGAATAAAACCATTATTACGTTTTAAATCTTCAGAAATTTGCTTAGGATTAAATATCAAAGCAGTATACAAGAAAGTAAAACCGATTACCATTACAGAGTATATTAACATATACCAAACATTACTATGATCATTGAATATTCTTATAATGCCTTGTGCGGAATCTAAATTTGTAAATGAAACCAAAGTAGGTAAGAACATAATTGCTTGCGCAAAAATGATTGGCATAACACCAGCACTATTCACTTTTACAGGTAAAAATTGTCTTGCGCCTCCAACTTGAGATCCTCCGATAACTTGTTTTGCATAGGTTACAGGAATTTTTCTAACCCCTTGTACCAAGATGATTAAACCCATGATGATGGTCACTAAAATTGCAATTTCAATTAAGAAAATTAATAATCCGCCACCGCCTTTTTGGCTTTTAGAACCAAATTCCATAATCAATGATTGTGGCAATCTACTTAAGATACCCACCATGATGATGATTGAAGTTCCGTTACCTAAACCTTTATCTTGTATTTTTTCACCTAACCACATTACAAATAATGTACCTGCAGTTAATGTAATAACAGTAGAAAACCAGAAGAATGGTTTGTATGCAGGAATCAGCGCATCTGCATATCCTGGACTATTTAAATAAGCAACATACGCACCTGCTTGAAAAGTAGTTACGATCACTGTTAAATAACGTGTCCATTGATTTATTTTATTACGACCGCTTTCTCCTTCCTTTTGTACCTTTTGTAATTGAGGAACTAAAATGGTCATTAATTGCATGAAGATAGAAGCAGAGATATAAGGCATTATACCTAAAGCCAAAACGGATGCTTGTGAAAATGCACCACCAGCAAACATGTCAAAAATGCCTAATAAGCCATTGTTACCTCCTGCTTTTTGTGCAGCTTCGATAGCTAAAGGATTAATACCTGGCAAAGTAATTTGCGCACCAATACGATAAGCGAATACAAGCGCAAGCGTGACTAAAATTTTATTTTTTAGTTCGTCTATTGCCAAAATATTTTTAAAAGTGCCTAGTAATTTTTTCATCTTTGTTTAATTATTTCCCTAAAGGAATTTTAAAATCATAAGTTGCTTTTAAAACGCTACTCACAATATACATTAAAAACATTAAATTATTTCAATAGTACCCCCTGCAGCTTCAATTGCATCCTGTGCTTTTTTGCTTGCAGCGTTAACCCTGAAATTGATTTTTGTTTTTAATTCCCCATTAGCCAAAACCTTTACTAAATCAGTACGGCTAATTAAACTATTCATGTATAAATTTTCTGGAGTGATTTCTGTGAAACCGTATTTCTCAATCAATTGATCCAATTGACCTAAATTAAATACTTTATAATCAATACGATTGATATTTTTAAATCCACGCTTAGGAACACGGCGTTGAATAGGCATTTGACCGCCTTCATGCGCCATTTTGCTTTTATAACCAGCACGGCTTTGACCACCTTTGTTACCTTTTGTTGATGTACCACCTTTACCAGATGCCTCACCACGACCAATTCTAATTGCTTTGTGAACCGAACCTTCTGCAGGTTTTAAATTGTGTAATTTCATTTTTTTGATTTTGTACTTTCGGGGTATCACCCCTCGCATTTAAATAATTAAGAAACGCTGATTATGCGATTTCTTCCACTTTTATTAAGTGTTGTACTTTATTTACCATACCCAAAATTTGAGGAGTCGCCTCCACTTCTTTAGAAGCATGCATTTTTCTCAAACCCAACGCAATCAAAGTTTGTTTTTGACGCTCTGATCTGTCAATACCACTTTTAACTTGCGTAATTTTTATCTTTTTCATCATTGAATTATTTATGAGTATTAAATAAAAGTAATTAAGGATTTATTATCCGTTAAATACTTTAGATAATTTAATATTTCTTGTTTTTGCAATTTGAATTGGTTCACGTAATAAACCCAAAGCTTTAATAGTTGCTTTAACCACATTGTGTGGGTTAGCAGATCCTAAACTTTTAGCTAACACGTCTGTAATACCAGCGCTCTCTAATACAGCACGCATGCTACCACCCGCAATTACACCCGCTCCGTGTGCAGCTGGTTTGATTAAAACTTTTGCAGCACCATCCTTCGCTAATTGCTCATGAGGAATAGTTCCGTGCATTACAGGTACTTTAACCAAATTCTTTTTTGCATCTTCAATACCTTTTGTAATAGCTTCTTGCACTTCTTTGGCTTTTCCTAATCCTTGACCTACGACGCCATTTTCGTTACCTACTACTACTAAAGCTGAAAAGCTAAAAGTACGGCCACCTTTTGTTGTTTTAACTACACGGTTGATAGAAACTACTTTTTCTTTTAGTTCCACATCACCACCTGCTTTAACCTTATTTACATTTACTTTAGACATGATTTTCTATTAGTATTTTTATCAAATTAAAATTGAAGTCCACCTTCTCTTGCACCTTCAGCCACCGCTTTGATTCGACCATGATATAAATTACCACCTCTGTCAAATACACAAGTTGTGATAGATAATGCTGCTGCTTTTTTTGCTACTGATTGACCCGCTAATTTAGCTTTATCAATTTTAGCAACTTTTTGTGCTACGATATCTGCTTCTCTTGAAGAGGAAGCTGCTAAAGTAACCCCATTCACATCGTCAATCAATTGACAATAGATGTCAGCGTTGCTTCTAAATACAGATAAACGAGGTTTGGCCGCAGTACCTTGTACTTTTTTGCGAATTCTGTATCTGATCTTTTGTCTTTGAGCTAATTTACTCATATTATTTATTTTATGTTTCCCGATGCTGCCGGGACCCTTTTTTTTAATTACTATTTACCTGCTGCTTTACCTGCTTTTCTTCTTACCACCTCATCAGAATAACGAACCCCTTTTCCTTTGTATGGTTCTGGCTTACGTAATCCTCTGATTTTTGCAGCTACTTGACCTATTAATTGTTTGTCGCTACCTTCTAAGAAAATTTTAGGATTTTGTCCTTTTTCTGTAGTGGTAGTTACTTTTAATTCTTTAGGAATTTCAAAAATAATGTTATGAGAATATCCTAAAGCAAGGTCTAAAATATTACCAGCGTTCACTGCTTTAAAACCCACACCCACTAATTCTAAATCTTTCTTATATCCTTCAGTTACCCCTTTCACTAAATTAGAAATCAATGAACGGTATAAACCATGCATTGCTCGGTGACGGATTTGTTCAGTAGGACGAATCACTGTTAACTCAGTTTCAGTAATCTCGACAGTGATGTCGCGATCAATTTGTTGAGATAATTCACCCTTTGGTCCTTTTACAGTTACCACTGAATCTTTAAAAGTGATTGTTACCCCTTTTGGGATACTCACTGGTTTTTTTCCAATTCTTGACATAGTCGTTCTTTTTTGTTTATTTTACTTAGTTGTTTTCAGCCCCGACTAAAAGGCTTAAATGCATACTAAGCATTGAATTTGTTTTCTTTATTAGGAGATGGCACATAAAACCTCACCGCCTACATTGTTTGCTTTCGCTTGCTTATCAGTTAATACACCTTTTGATGTACTTAAGATAGCAATACCTAAACCATTACTTACTCTTTTGATATCAGCTGGTTTTGCATAATGACGCAAACCTGGACGGCTAATACGATCTAAAGAGCGAATTGCTGGTTGTTTGGTAGCAACATCATA
>SHWT01000016.1 GCA_009693715.1 Chitinophagaceae bacterium | reverse complement strand
CTGAAAAAGTTTTGCAAAGTAATGGTGGCATAGGTTTGACTAGCCGCTTCAATTTTTACATTCTCCTTTGCTTCAATCGCTTGGTGCAAGCCGTCAGAATAACGACGACCTTCCATGATACGACCTGTTTGCTCATCTACAATTTTAACCTGTCCTTCAATCACCACATACTCCACATCATTGTCAAATAAAGTGTACGCTTTTAATAATTGATTCACGGTATGAATACGATCGGACTTAATGCTGTAGTCATTAATGATGACTTCCTTTTGTTGTAATTTTTCGGCTGGAATTATGGCTTGATTTTGATCAATCGCATTTAATTCAATGCTAATATCTGGCAATAAAAAGAAGTTTGGATCCTCCCCCGATTTTGTAATTAACTGCAATCCCTTTTCAGTTAATTCAACTGAATTATTTTTTTCATCAATATGGAAATACAACTCCGCATCCACTGTTGGCATCTCGCGTTGTTGATCAGCCAAATAATGATTTTCTGCTTTTTGTAATTTTACACGAATGCCTGGCTCACTTAAATATTTTATGATTGCACTATTTTTAGGCAAGCCTCTAAAGGCACGATACAAGGCCAATCCGCCATCTTTCGCATCATCATTTCCTTCTCCTATTTTTTTCTTGGCTTCAATTAAAAATTGATTGACTACTTTTTTCTGAATGTCCACCAATTTTTCAATTCTAGGTTTTAATTCAAAAAATTGTTGCTCGCCTGTTGGATGTCCAATAGGACCAGAAATAATCAAAGGCGTTCGCGCATCATCAATCAATACACTATCCACCTCATCCACCATGGCAAAATGATGTTTGCGCTGTACCATTTCCTCCGGTGTGTGCACCATATTATCACGCAAGTAATCAAATCCAAATTCATTGTTGGTTCCGTAAGTAATGTCGGCACGATAAGCATCGCGGCGTTCCTCTGAGTTGGGCTGATGCTTGTCTATACAATCTACCGTTAAACCCAACCACTCAAATAAAGTACCATTCCACTCACTATCTCTCTTTGCCAAATAATCATTCACCGTGACAATATGTACCCCTTCACCTGACAATGCATTTAAATAGGCAGGCAAGGTAGATACCAAAGTTTTTCCCTCTCCAGTGGACATTTCGGCAATTTTTCCTTCATGTAAAACAATACCTCCAATCAACTGTACATCATAGTGTACCATGTTCCAAGTAATGGGCACTCCTGCCGCCTTCCAAGTGGATTGGAAAACTGATTGCTCCCCTTTAATACTTACATATTCCTTTGTGACAGAAAACTGACGATCTAGTTCAGTAGCCGTAGCCACTAATTCCGTATTATTTGTAAAACGACGCGCTACTTCCTTCACCACCGCAAAAGCCTCCGGTAGCAAATCCATTAAAATGGTTTCCAACGCTTTATTACGCTCTTTTTTTAATGCATCTATATTTTGGTAAATCGTGTCACGACCCATAAACTCACTCATCGGAAGCGCTTCCGCATTAGCTTGTTCTTCCTTAATAGTTTGGTCAATAGCTGCCAAATGCGCAGTAATGCGCGCTTTTAGTTCAGTTGTTTTACCTCTTAGGGCATCGTTGGAAAGTTGTTGATAGGACACAAAATGCCCATTGATAATAGGCACTAAATGTGCTATCTTTTTAACATCTTTCTCACTTTTAGATCCGCCGAATATTTTACTTATAAATTGCAACATAGTCCTATGATAAATTATATATAATCCCTTATTAGCAATCACTATGCCAATGACATTTTGGCCACTAGTTAAGGGGTGTCAAAGGTAAGCATTTGAAGGCAGTTTGGCCATTTTATGAGGCCGGGAATATAAAAATTAACTTGCAGGGCCTGAAAAGTGAAAAATGAACGAAAAAATGATACCTTTGCTCGCCTTAAGCGCCCCTTAATTTTAAGCGGGTTTATTAAGAAAAATAGGAAAATTTACTACTATGGCAGGTCAATTGAATGAAGTAAGAAATAGGATTAAAAGTACGCAATCTACACAGCAGCTTACAAAAGCAATGAAAATGGTGAGTGCGGCAAAATTACGACGTGCACAAGATGCGATTACACAGATGCGTCCTTATACGCGCAAACTCCAAGAAATGTTGGGAAACATTTTAAGCAGTTTGGAGGGAGATATGAATTTAGCTTTGGCTGAAACACGCCCTGTGAATAATGTATTACTTATTGTTATTACTTCAGACAGAGGATTGTGTGGAGGTTATAATGCCAACTTGGTGAAATTGGCTAAAACAACGATTACCGAAAAATATCCAAAACAAAAAGTGACCATTTGGAATATTGGAAAAAAGGGATACGAAAGTTTAAGTAAAGCAGGATTTACAACCAATGCGAATTTTAAAGATATCTTTTTAAACCTCAATTTTGCAAATGTGCAATTGGCAGCACAAGCAGCAATGGATGCTTTTTCAAATAAAGAATTTGATGCAATAGAAATTATATACAGCGAATTTAAAAATGCCGGTACACAAGTGTTTACGGCTGAACCATTTTTGCCTGTTCCAAAAATTGCTAAAAAAGAAAATCAGAAAAAAATTGATTTTATTTTCGAACCTAAAAAGGAGGTGTTGGTCGCTGAATTAATGCCAAAAATATTGAACACCCAATTATTCAAAGCGGTATTGGATGCAAACGCAAGTGAGCATGGCGCAAGAATGACAGCGATGGATAAGGCAAGTGAAAACGCAAACGAATTATTGAAATCATTGAAATTATCATACAACCGTGCACGTCAAGCAGCAATTACAACCGAATTAACGGAAATTGTAAGTGGTGCTGCGGCATTGAACGGATAAGAATACCAACCCATTATGGAAATAAGCCAAATCATTCCGCATATTGAAGCCTTAGTTTTTGCAAGTGAAAAAGCACTAAATGCAAATGATATTACTGAGCTTATTAACAATGCTTTTGGATTTTTAGAAGAACGTATTACACTAAGCCAAGTGGAGTCGGCATTGGAGGGCATACAAGAAAAATATGCAACGGAATTTTATCCATTTGAATTAAAACAAAGTGGCGGTGGCTGGCAATTTTTAACAAAGCCAAATTTTCACAATACGATTGCGCAATTAAACGGAGATAAATTTTTAAAACGTTTATCCAACGCTGCACTTGAATCATTGGCAATTATTGCATACAAGCAACCCATCACTAAAGGGGAAGTGGAAGCCATTCGTGGGGTAAACAGCGATTACTCGATTCAAAAATTATTAGAAAAAGAATTAATCACCATTAGTGGTCGTAATGAAAATATGCCAGGCAAGCCATTGGTATATTCCACTTCGGCTAATTTTATGGATTATTTTGGCATCAATTCAACCGACGATTTGCCTAAGATCAGAGAGGTCTTAGCGGATCAAGTTGTGGAAGCAACTATTGTTAAACCAGAAGATTTTACCGACAATAGTGTATTTAATCAAACTACTGAATTAAATGCTACCATTGAAGCGGAAGCGGATATGGACACACCAAATGCGGAGGCCGAAACGAGCGATTATAATGCCGATGCTAATGATGCTGCAGATCATGAGGACAATGCGCCTGAACAACCAGAATAGGCTAGGCATTCCCATTTACGCAGATTTACTTCCTTTTATATTTTCTCAAATTATCCGGACTGATTTCGTATTAAAACATCAGTTCAATTGTATCTTCGTAGTATGAAGTCAAGTTTAACTTATGGACAATTAAAGCAAGCAGCTGAAAAATTTGGCACGCCCCTGTATTTATATCACGCTGAAAAGATTGTTTCGCAATATCAAAATTTAGTTACTCATTTTGATATGAATCAAACCCGTTTTTTTTACGCGTGTAAAGCCCTAACCAATATTCATATTTTACAAGTAATAAAAAATGCTGGCTGTCCCATTGATTGCAGTTCTATAAATGAAGTGAAATTGGCCTTGCATGTAGGCTTTGAACCAAAAAATATTTTATATACCAGTAATAGTGTGTCCTTTGATGAAATTTGCGAAGCAGTTGCTTTTGGAATTAATGTAAATATTGACAGCCTATCCAATTTAGAAAAGTTCGGCGCAAAATTTGGAAATACTTACGCAGTAGGCGTTCGCATTCGCCCCAATATTATGGCTGGTGGGAATCTTAAAATTTCAACAGGGCACGATAAAAGTAAATTTGGGATTCCTTTGACCCAATTAAAAGAATTAAAAGCCATTCAAGAAAAATTCCAACTTAACATTACCACCTTACATATACATACGGGTAGTGAAATAAAGGAAGTAAGTGTGTTTTTGCAATCAGCTGAAGTTTTTGAAAGTATATTAGGCGAATTCCCAAGTGTGCAGGTGTTAGATTTTGGTGGCGGATTCAAAGTGCCTTATGCACCCAATGAAAAAGGAACAGATATTGCTTTATTAGGAAGCGAGGTTAATAAAGTGATGAGAAAAATGTCTGAAAAATTTGGACGACCACTGACGGCTTGGTTTGAACCAGGAAAATATTTGGTAAGTGAAGCAGGCTATTTTATTACCCAAGTGAATGTATTAAAGAAACATGACGAAATTACCTTTGCAGGTATTAATACCGGACTCAATCATTTGATTAGACCCATGTTTTATGACGCCTACCATCATATTGATAACATGAGCCAGCCCGATCAGCCAACAAAAAATTACGCAGTGGTAGGAAATATTTGCGAGACAGATACTTTTGCATGGGACCGCCCTATTCCCACTATTTCCGAAGGTGATTTTTTAGTTTTTTATAACGCGGGCGCTTATGGTTATGAAATGTCCAGCAATTACAACGCACGCTACAAACCAGCACAAGTTTTATTTGAAAAAGAGGAAGCAAAATTAATTAGCCGGGCAGATGACTTTTCTGACTTATTGCGTTTACAAATTCCCCTCAACTCATAAGCATGATTGAAGTAAAAAACATATCAAAAGCTTTTGAAGGCAAAGTAATTATTGACGACATCAGTGCGCAATTTAGACCCGGTATTTGTAATTTAATTATTGGCACCAGCGGAAGTGGAAAAACGGTTTTAACCAAATGCATTGTTGATTTAATTCATGCTGACAAAGGTAATATATGCTTTGATGGTGAAGAATTACACAGTATGAGTAAGGAGGATAGAAAGGAACTAAGAAATAATATAGGCATGCTTTTTCAGGGGAACGCCTTGTTTGATTCAAAAACAGTGGAAGAAAACGTGCGCTTCCCATTGGATATGTTTACCGATTTAAGTTTAGACGAAAAAAATAAAAAAGTATTGGAAACATTAGTAAGGGTGAACTTGCATGGCGTAAATGAAAAGTATCCTACAGAAATTAGTGGCGGAATGAAAAAAAGAGTTGCATTGGCACGTGCCATCATCATGAAACCAAAATACTTATTTTGCGATGAGCCCAATTCAGGACTGGATCCGCAAACATCCATGGTCATTGATAAACTCATTCAAGATATTACCACCGAGTTTAATATTACCACCATTGTAGTCACACATGACATGAATAGTGTGATGGAAATAGGCGACCATATTATCTATTTACACCAAGGCAAAAAAGAATGGGAAGGAACTAATGCCGAAATCATTTACAGCAAAAATGAATTACTAAATAATTTTATATTTGCATCAAAATTTTTACAAAATGCAAAATCAATGCGCATGACCCAAAAATAATATTATGAGAAAAATTATTCTAAGCCTATTCACTATGGTGATGATTGCACAGGCTTCAGCACAAAGTTTAGATGTTAAACCTGATCCAAACGCCCCCTACTTAAAGGATAAAAACTTACCTACTTTTACTTTAAACCTTATTGACGGCAGGGAGGTGACTAATAAAACAATTCCTAAGTTCAAATATACTTGTATCATTTTTTTTAGCCCTGATTGTTCGCATTGCGAAACCGAAGCTGCTACCATAAACAAGTATAAGGATAAATTAACAAACGTTTTATTTATTTGGGACAGCTATCGTGACATGATTGCCATTCAGGCCTTTGCAGACAAATTTAACTTTGTGGGCCGCCCTAATATACTTATTGGTCGTGATCCTAGCTATATGATACCTACCTTTTTTCGCCCTAAAATGACTCCTTTTGTGGCTTTATACAAAAACAACCAATTGGTGAAAGTGTATGAAAAAGGGGCAGATATTTTTGACTTAATAAAGATAATAGAAAGCAAATAACTAACTTTGCTGCGTAAAAATATTCAACACTTATTTTAATTAAAAAAATATGAAAATTACAGTCGTAGGTGCAGGCGCCGTAGGTGCTACATGTGCTGATAATATTGCCCGTAAAGAATTAGCAACAGAATTGGTTTTATTAGATATAAAGGAAGGATTTGCTGAAGGTAAAGCACAGGATATGATGCAGACAGCTACCTTACTAGGTTTTGATACACGCATTTCAGGATCAACCAATGATTATTCAAAAACGGCTAATTCAGATGTAGTAGTAATTACATCAGGTTTACCTCGTAAACCAGGTATGACACGTGAGGAATTAATTGGCACCAACGCTGGTATTGTAAAAGGGGTTTGTGAGAACATTTTAAAGCATTCTCCGAACGCTATCATAATTGTAATTAGTAACCCAATGGACACCATGACTTACTTAGCATTGCAGTCAACTGGTTTACCTAAAAACAGAATTATTGGTATGGGTGGTACTTTAGATAGTGCGCGTTTCAAATACCAATTAAGTACTACCTTAAATTGCAGCCCATCTGACTTAAACGCAATAGTCGTAGGCGGTCACGGAGATACCACCATGATTCCTTTAATTAAGCACGCCACTTGGAACAGCATTCCTGTGACGCAATTTTTAGATGAAGCACAACAACAAGCCATCATTAACGATACCATGGTGGGCGGTGCAACACTTACAAAATTATTAGGCACTTCCGCTTGGTATGCCCCAGGTGCTGCAGGAGCTGCATTAGTGGAAAGCATTGTACGTGATGAAAAGAAACTATTTACATGTTGCGTAAGTTTGGATGGCGAATATGGCCAATCAGACATTTGCTTAGGCGTACCTGTAGTGATTGGAAAGAATGGTTGGGAAAAGATTGTTGCCATGGATTTATCTGCAGACGAACAAGCAGCATTCAACAAAAGCGCAGACGCTGTGCGCAATATGAACGACGTATTGAAAACTTTATAATAGTTCAAGAATTATTCAAAAGCCTTCCTCCGATAACGGGTGGAAGGCTTTTTTATTTGGACAATATTTAATTATAGCGCGTAAATACTATTTTGAGGCGAATATCTGTTCCTGCAGCGATGAGATGAAAAATAGGTATTTATGCGCGTGTAAATATTCCAGCTAGCCGTTTACTTTCGCTGCAATCAAATCTGTATTTTGAAGTTGCATGCAATTAAAGTGTCCTTTGGGACAATGATTGGAACCTTGCTTTGCACAAGGTTGGCATTTTAAATCGGGTACGATTGCATCAAAGCGAGGGCTGTCTGAATTTTTAGGATAAAGTGCAGAAAACTGTAAGGCAGGTGTAGTAGCCCCCCAAATAGTAACCGTTGGTTTATTAAAAGCACAGGCAATATGTAAAAACCCAGTATCATGTGATACGATATAATTAGCCTGCTTTACAAAAAGCGCTGATTCATTAATATTATAGTTACCACATGCATTAAAAACGCGATCCCCGAATGTATGCTGTAAGGCCACTCCTACCTCCTTGTCATCAGGACCGCCGATCAAGACAATAGGTAATTTAATGGACGCAATTAATGCCTTTAATTTTTCAAGGGGCATTTTTTTATTAAAATACGAGGCGCCAATAACCAAGCCAACATAACCTGATTTAAAATTTTCAGGTAAATCATTGATGACTGATTTGGTATGACTTGGGATAAAATAATCCAAGCCCTTTCCATCATCCACCACACCCAATGATTTTACAGTATCCATATAACGCTTGGTTACATGTTCATTATTTAACAAATTAATACCCAAAGTAGTGAGGATAATTTTTTGGATGCTTAATTTTTTATAGCTAAAAGATTTTACCCCCAAAGCACGCTTTATTCTCCAAGTACGTTGATTGTGATGCAAATCAATCACTGCATCAAAGGAATACTTTTTTAAAGTTGGGATAAGGGCATTAATATCTTGATCCAAATAATGAAAATGATCAATATAGGGATTCGCTTCAGTCACCTCCTTCATGGAAAGCTTGGTTAAAAAATGTATTTCTACCCCAGAAATCTGTTGTTTTACACAACGAATAACCGGTGTAGTTAATACGATGTCCCCAATGGACGAAAAACGAATGAATAATAAACGCATATGAGTTTAAAACTAAGGAAGTGGATTATCATGCTCCATATAATCCAAATCCTTATGATAAGTTTCCTCTGTAAAGAAATAAGCAATTAAAGTAATCACCATTACGATAGCCCCCGTTAACATGCCACTTTGCAAAATATCCCAGCCTAATTTTTTTTGTAGGATATCTAAGAATAAAAAATTAATTAAGGGTAACGCACCGCGTACCATATTGGGTATGGTCGTTGCAGCGGTAGCACGTAAGTTAGTACCAAATTGCTCAGCCGCCATTTGATTAAATATTGCCCAGTACCCAGTACTAAAGCCCAAGAAAGCACAAATGAGATACATACGACTATCATTGTTATTAAATGGACTAAAAAACAATATCATGCCGATGATGCTTAAAATATAAAAAAGCATCAATGCCTTTTTACGGCTTTTAAAATATTGACTGACATAGCCAATTAATAAATCACCAGAAGCAATTCCTATATAAGCCAACATGATTGATCTTCCTGAATCAATTAAATTAATTCCATACAAGGAACTGGCAAATTTATTACTGTAGTTAATTAAAACTCCAATCACAAACCAGGTAGGAAGTCCAATTAAAATAGCTGTAATATATTTTACAAATCTTTTCTTATTTTGAAAAAACATAAAAAAATTGCCTTTTTCAAATTTTGACAATTTAACTGATTCAAACATAAACGACTCCGCTACTTTAACACGTAATATCAAAAGAAAAAATCCAAGTACCCCGCCTATTTGATAACACAAACGCCAATCATTGGTATACTTAAAAGTGAAATAAGCAAACACAGCACCAAACAAGCCAATACCCGCAACCATGGAAGTGCCAATCCCTCTTTTATGTTTAGGAAGCATCTCTGAAACTAAAGTGATGCCTGCGCCCAACTCCCCTGCCAATCCAATGCCTCCTATAAAACGACAGTAAGCGTATTGATCTACATTTTGCACAAAGGAGGTGAGGATATTTGCCACTGAGTATAATAAAATGGAACCAAATAAAACTTTTAATCTTCCTTTTTTATCTCCCAACACCCCCCATAATATACCGCCAATTAATAAGCCGGACATTTGCCAATTAATAATATGCGCACTATCAACAATAATAGTTTCCGCAGTGGATCCAATACTCATTACACTTGTTTGCCTAACAATGGTAAACAATAACAAATCATACACATCGACAAAATAGCCCAAAGCAGCCACAAATACAGGCAATGACAAAAGTCCAATTTGTTTATTCTGATTCATGTTAATAAATTACTTATTAATCGTTTTTAAATTAAGATTTACGAGAACGATGCGAAATAACATTTATAATGACAGGCAAGGTGGTAACCAATACTATGCCTAATACAATGACCTCTAAATGATTTTTTAAATCGAATTGAAATTGATTTAAAATCCAGGCTTGTAAAAAATGGCCAGCGCATAACATACTCGCTACCCAAGCCAAACAACCAACCACATTAAAATAAACAAACTTTTTTTTATCCATGGCAACAATGCCAGCAACAATGGGTGCGAAAGTTCGAACAATTGGAATGAATCTAGCGATTACTATTGCGCGTCCGCCATGTTTGTCATAAAATTCTTGGGCTTGTATTAAATACTTTTTCTTAAACAATAAATTATCCTTCCATTCATACATCGCTGGGCCCACCTTTTTACCAATGAAATAACCCACATAATTTCCCAAAATTCCAGCGACTGATATAAATGCAAATAGAATGCCTAAATTAAGCCACTCACTATCCGTTACAAAAATTTGCGACACCAAGGGCACACTATAAATACCTGCCACAAATAGCAAACTATCTCCTGGTAAAAAAAAGCCAAAAAATAATCCCGTTTCGGCAAAAACTACAAACAACAATAACCACAAACCCCCATGCTCAATATAAAACTGGGGTTGTAAAAGTTGACTCCAATGAAAAAGTTCAAGTAAAGTAATCATTAAAATATTTTTATGATTGTGTTGGATTTTCTAATGCGCCCTCCCATTTACTTACTACAGTGGTCGCAAGACTATTACCTAATACATTGGTGGCAGACCGGAACATATCGCAAAAGTGATCAATAGGTAAAATTAATGCAATGCCTTCAGGTGGAATATTAAACATAGCACAAGTAGCGGTAACGACCACTAGGGATGCACGAGGTACCCCCGCAATGCCTTTACTCGTAAGCATCAATACCAATAACATGGTTAATTGTGTTGCAAAATCAATTTGGATACCATAAGCTTGTGCAATTGCCAAACTAGCAAAAGTCATATACATCATACTGCCATCTAAATTAAAAGAGTATCCTAATGGCAAAATAAAGGATACAATTTTATCCTTACATCCAAATTTTTCTAACTCCTCTGTTAATTTTGGAAATACGGCTTCACTACTCGTCGTACTAAAAGCAATTACTAATGGCGTAGTGATATGTTTTAATAAGGACGGTACTCTTTTACCTAAAATGATAAAACCAACCCCTAACAATACTATCCATAAAACGCCTATACCGAATAAGAAGTACATTAAATATTTACCATAAAATATAAAAATAGCTAGTCCCTTTGTAGCAATCACTGCGGCAATGGCACCAAACACACCCAATGGTGCAAAATTCATCACATAGCCTACCATTTTTAAAATAATATGAGAAACTGTCTCGAGTGCTTTAATAAATCCTTTGGCCTTATCGCCTATTGCGGCTGCAGCTACGCCAAAAAAGATACTGAATATCACAATCTGTAATATTTCATTAGTGGCCATTGCCTCAAACATACTTTTTGGAAAAACATGTTCCACAAAATTGAGCATGCTAAATGTTTGTGTTTTTCCCATGACATCTTTTGCGCCACTCATATCCGCATTACTTAAATCAATGCCCAAGCCTGGCTTAAATATATTCACCAATACCAGTCCAATCAACAAGCTCACCAAGGAGGCAGTAACAAACCACAACATGGCTTTACCACCCACACGACCTACCGTTTTTAAATCCCCCAGTTTTGCAATTCCTACCACCAAAGTTGTAAATACCAATGGCGCTATGATCATTTGCACCAATCTTAAAAAGATGGTCGTTAATAACTTAATATTTTTAGCAAATTTTTCAATATAAATCGCATCATAATTTTTATTAATGATGTAGCCCAATATTGCACCCAATAGCATTGCGACTAGAATATAGAGGGTAAGTTTATTTGATTTTTTCATAGCATTGTTAGTTATGCAATATAAGACTTAAGTCCTAAAAAAATACCCCCACCCAAGGAGGTATTTTATATAAAAATGGAAGCATTTTTGCGAAAAAAGTACTATTTTCCAACCTAAATTGTGTCCAATTACAATTAGCTCAAAAACAACACCTTGTTTTTGAATTGAAAACCGAAACCAATAACTATGAGTTTATTTAGAAAAAAAGATTTGTCCGCCATGTTAGCGCAGGCAGATGATGGTGGAAAGGGATTAAAACGCACATTAGGCGCTGGAAATTTAGTGGCCTTAGGCGTGGGTGCCATCATTGGTGCTGGCTTATTTGTTAGAACCGCTGCCGCTGCTGGACAAGCTGCTGGACCAGGTGTTACATTATCCTTTATTGTTGCAGCCGTTGGTTGTGCTTTTGCAGGATTATGTTATGCTGAGTTTGCTGCGATGATTCCAATTTCAGGAAGTGCCTATGCTTATTCATATGTAACTATGGGAGAAACAGTAGCCTGGATTATTGGATGGGCTTTAATTATGGAATATGCCTTAGGCGCTGCCACTGTATCTATTGCTTGGAGTGAATATTTAAACAAACTGCTGGGGGGGAGCATTCCTTATGAATGGAGCCACTCCCCTTTTGAAAGTATGACCGGTGCAGATGGTATACTTCGCAATGGAATTATGAATGCACCTGCATTAGTTATTTTATTATTGTTAACCTTATTGTTAATTAAAGGAACGCAGGAATCTGCGATTGTAAACGCTGTAATTGTGTTTATTAAAGTGGCGATTGTGATTATATTTATTGTTTTGGGTTGGCAATTTATTCGTCCCGAAAACCATACGCCTTATTTAATTCCTGCAAACCAACCCCCAGTCATCGACGCTGCGGGTAAGGTTATTGCAGACTACTCTGGTGCATTTAAGCATGGCTGGGGTGGTGTGTTGGGTGGTGCTGCTATTGTGTTTTTTGCATTCATTGGTTTTGATGCCGTTTCAACAGCTGCACAGGAAGCAAAAAATCCAAAAAGAGATATGCCTATTGGTATTTTAGGTTCATTAGTAGTTTGTACTATATTATATATACTCTTTGGACACGTATTAACAGGTGTGGCCAACTGGAAGGATTTCGTGGATCCTTTAAAAGGTCGTGAAGCATCAGTGGCTTATGCAATTTCAACGTATATGACGGGATATGGCTGGTTGGCGACTGCGGTAACCGTGGCTATTTTGGCTGGCTTTAGCTCAGTGATATTAGTGATGTTAATGGGACAATCTCGTGTATTCTTCTCGATGGCTAATGACGGATTATTACCTAAAGTGTTTTCTGAGTTACATCCTAAATACAGAACACCCTATAAATCAAACTGGATTTTATTTGTATTTGTAGGTGCATTTGCCGCATTCGTACCAGGTAATGTAGCGGGTGATTTAACCTCCTTTGGAACCTTATTCGCATTTGTATTGGTGAGTGCAGGTATTTGGATTTTAAGACGCAAATCACCGGATATGGAAAGACCATTTAAGACACCTTTAGTGCCATTGGTTCCTATTTTAGGGGCGCTTATTTGCTTGGCAATGATATTTGCGCTAGATGGTCAAACATTAAAGGTAGCCTTTGCCTGGATGGTCTTGGGCTTGGTGGTGTATTTCCTTTATAGTCGTAAGCATAGCAAATTAAATGACTAAACGCTATTGAAGCATAAATGATAATAATCCCCCCGAGTACTCGGGGGGATTATTTTTTTAGCTTATTTTTGCAGACCTCAATAACATACTATTATGGGAAGAATATTTGAAGTTCGGAAAGCCACCATGTTCAAGCGTTTTGATCGTATGGCTAAACAATTTACCCGAATCGGTAAAGAGATTGTAATTGCTGTAAAAGCAAGTGGCCCTAACCCCGATGACAACCCTGCATTAAGAAGGTGTTATCAGAATGCACGTAGTGTAGGTATGCCTAAGGATAGAGTGGAGGCTGCTATTAAGCGTGCCATGGGAAAAGATACTAGTAATTACGAGGAAATTTTATACGAAGGTTATGCACCGCATGGCGTTGCCTTATTAGTGGAAACCGCCACCGATAATCATGTAAGAACTGTGGCCAATGTGAAAAGTCATTTTAACAAAGGACATGGTGCACTAGGGAATAGTGGAAGTGTAAGTTTTCAGTTTAAAAAAATGGGTGTGTTTAATTTAAGCCCAGACGGTGTTAATATGGATGATTTGGAATTAGAATTAATTGACCACGGTTTGGATGAATTAGGAGAAAGTAATGATGATAATGGCAATGCAATTATTGTTTTAAGATGTGCGTTTACTGATTTCGGAAATTTACAAAAAGCATTGGAGGATAAAAATATTAATCCATTGAGTGCACAGCTTGAGTGGATTCCTACCACCACAGTGCCGGTAACAGATGAACAAGCGGAGGATATCAGTAAACTAATTGAAAGATTAGAGGAAGACGAAGATGTAAATAAAGTATTCCATAACATGGGGTAGGTTTGTCACAGTTTTTATTTTTTAAATATAAAAAGTGCGATAAATCCCTCTTAAGATTTATAAAAAGATTTAAGTATGAAAATTATAACAACCCTATTAATCACCGCTTTTATTTCGCCTGTAATTAAAGATACTACGAGACCCGTGTTTAACATGTATACGATATCGAAGGAGACAAAATTGCCAGCAAATTACTACACGACTAAAACAGGATTTTTTTGTAACATGGAAAGAGCGTTGCAAAAACAAACAAAGGTAGCTGTGAAATTTAGATTAGGCTCATTGGAGCACACGCAAAAATTAGAGGGCTATTCCTTAAGTAGAAACAATTAATAGTCATCAGTGAAATTTTATGGCTACTCCGCCATCATCTCTTTGATCTTCTCTATGATTTCTTCCGTATTCGGTTTGGAAAAATAATCCCCATCACTTGCATATGCTGGACGGTGCGCTTTTGCACTAATGGTGCGTGCTGTTGCATCTAACCACTTATAGCCGCCTTGCACTTCAAGTACTTGCTGATACATATAAGCACTTCCGCCACCAGGCACATCTTCATCCACAAAAACAATACGATTTGTTTTTTTCAATGATGCCAAAATTTGATGATGAATATCAAATGGCAATAAGGTTTGTACATCTATAATTTCGCAATCAATCCCCATTTCTGCTAATCTAATCGCTGCATCTTCAACAATACGAATCGTGGAACCATAGGAAACAATCGTGATATCATTTCCTTGTCTAATGATTTCAGGAACCCCTAAAGCCACCTTAAAGGACATTAAATTAGTGGGCATTTGTTCCTTTAAACGATAGCCATTCAAACACTCTATTAATAAAGCAGGATCATTACCGGCAAGTAAGGTATTGTACATTCCTACTGCTTGTACCATATTTCTTGGCACACATATATACATACCTCTTAAAGCATTAATAATTACACCCATGGGGGAACCACTATGAAACATTCCTTCCAATCGGTGACCTCTGGTACGAATAATTACCGGACTACTTTGTATACCATTACTACGATAATGAAGGGTAGCAACATCATCACTTAAGGTTTGTAATCCATATAATAAATAATCCAAGTATTGAATTTCAGCAATGGGTCTTAATCCGCGTAATGCCATACCATGCGCTTGCCCCATAATGGATTGCTCGCGAATACCGGTATCAAATATGCGATCAGCCCCATACTTAATTTGCAACCCTGCAAAGCCTTGATTCACATCTCCAATATTTCCTAAGTCCTCCCCAAATGCATATACCAAGGGGTTGGAGGCAAACAACTCATCAAAATAATGATTCAAAATTTCATAGCCATTCAACGTAGTCGCATCAGCATTAATAATTGCGGGTACACCAACAACATTTAAGGTGCTCTTTGGACCTTCATTGTATAAATTTTTACTATAGTAAGGTGCTTGCTCTTTATGATAGTTAGATAAAAATTCTAGTACCCCATCTTTATTAGGATGATTGGGTAATTTTTCAAGCACCAAATGAAGTGATCTGAAAATATCTCTTTTCAAAGGCTCCCTATTCGAAATTAATTCCTGCGTCAATTGTTGTGCCATTAATAAATCATCTTGACCTAATCCTTGATAAGCCAACGCAACTCCTTCCTTTAATTTTTCATGAATGGGTGCGATATACTTATTCCAGGCCCTTAATTTTGCATCTCGAACTGCTTGTTTTACTTGCGCTTCAAATATTTGTAAATCAGACTCATTACTTAATTCATTCAGTAATAACCATTCCCTCATTTTTTTTATACCATCCCACTCTCTTTCCCATTGTAAACGTTCTGTTGATTTATATCTTTCATGACTTCCACTGGTGGAATGCCCTTGCGGTTGCGTTAATTCCTGCACATGAAACACGACAGGCACATGTGTATTCCTGGTATAAGTAATGCCTTGTTCAAACACTTCACACAATGCAGCATAATCCCAACCTTTGACGGTGTAAATTTTAATGCCATTGGTATTGGCTTCTTTTTGCATGCCTTGTAAAGCTTCAGATATGGAACCCTTCGTTGTTTGTAATTTGGTCGGCACCGAAATTCCATAACCATCATCATATACAAAAATTGCCAATGGAATTTGTAAAACACCCGCGGCATTTACGACTTCCCAAAATTGTCCTTCAGAAGTACTTGCATCTCCGATGGTACAAAAACATACTTCGTTTCCATCATTTGATAAATGTGAAAACAACTCCTTTTGTTTTGACTGCTTAAAACATTTTGATGCATATGCCAAGCCTAATGCTCTGGCCATTTGGCCAGCGGTGGGCGCAATGTCTGCTGATATATTATGACGGTTTACTAAATCCAACCACTCCCCTTTATCATTGACAAATGCAGTGGCAAAATGAGCATTCATATTTTTACCGCCACTATAAGGATCATTTTCTACATCAGAATATAATTGGGCAAAATAATCTTCTACATTGGAAGTGCCCATCGCAAACATTAAAGTTTGGTCTCTATAATAACCACTTCTAAAATCACCTTTTTGAAAAAATTTAGCTAATGCTATTTGTGCAATTTCTTTTCCGTCTCCAAAAATTCCAAATTTTGCTTTTCCTGTTAATACTTCTCGTCTACCAAGTAAACTAACTTCCCTACTCATGAGGGCAATTCGGTAATCCTCTAATACAGATTTTTTAAACGCTTCAAATGAAAGCATTTCAGGTGTTAAAACAGCATCGAGGGTGGATTCCATAAAGCAAAAATAGGGGGCAAAAAGCATAAAAAACCAAGAATTAGATAAAATCATTTAATTCCCTATTTTTTAATAATTTTACACACAACAACGCCTCAAATCAAACCTCATTTTATGAAAAAAGCACTACTTGTTTTAAGCCTAGTTTTGGGTATTTTCAGTTCAATTTCAGCGCAAACAGCAGCCAATATTGATCAAGCATTAAAGTTCAAAAATGACAATTTTGACTTTGGTAAAATAAGCTTCGGTCAACCAGCTACTTACACCATTGAATTTACTAATATAAGTAAGGATACCCTTGCTTTGGTGAATGCACGTCCAGGTTGTGGTTGTACCACTCCTAATTTTAAACCCAATGAAAAAATTGCACCAGGCAAAATTGGACGCGTACAAATTACCTTTAACGGAAGTGCTATGGGAAGTTTTACGCGCGCAACGGCACTTGAATTTTCGAATGGTTTCGTGAAGCAAACTCAATTTGCAGGGGAAGGGGTTGCCATTACCAATGCGCCAGCAGCACCGATCATTAATAGTCCAAATAAGCAATAATCCAAATACCTAATTCCAATTATTAATTACCAAACACGCACTTAACTTTCTTTTAAATCACAATACTATATTATTTTAAAAAATTCAATCATGAAATTAACATCCTTACTCATTGCATTACTGATATCATTCACGAGTATGGCACAAACAGGCGTGCAATTTGATAAACTAAATTACAATTACGGAAAATTAAAATTAGGTGTACATAAATCAGTCATCTTTAACTATACCAATAATGATGCAAAACCAGCAGTGATTGAATTTGCAAATGCGGAATGCGGATGTACCCAACCTGAATACAATCAAAAGCCCATTTTAAAAGGTCAAAAAGGGACCATTAAAATTACTTATACATCGCCTGCAACAGGTGCATTTAAAAAGAAAGTGACTGTTAAATTTGCTGGCGTTAAAGTGCCAACAGAATTAACCATTGAAGGTGAAGTGAATTAAAAAAGGAGATTAAACACCCAATCAAGTAGTTCAAATATTTATACTTGTTACATGAACTTGTAAATTACAACAACTAATTAAAGTGTTTATTGAATAATAACGAACACTTGGTATTATTACAAATTAAAAGCGTCCCGATTTCTCGGGACGCTTTTTTATTATATGCATCAAGCCTATCTTTGTTTCAATGATACAAATAAGTAAACGAGGCATTCAAATGCCTTCCTCTCCTATTCGAAAATTAGCACCCTTCGCTGATGCTGCAAAAAAAGAAGGGGTACAAGTATATCATTTAAATATAGGGCAACCGGATATTGCAACACCGAGCATTATGCTAGAAGCGGTGCAGCAAGCCAATTTAAAAGTGTTAGAATATACAGACAGCCGTGGTATTTTAAGTTTAAGAATGAAATTAGCAGACTACTATATAAGTAAAGGCATTGATGTAAATCATGAAGATGTATTAATCACCATTGGCGGAAGTGAGGCCATCTTATTTGCTTTTATGGCCTGCTTGGATGAGGGCGATGAAATTATCGTACCAGAACCATTTTATGCGAACTATATTGGGTTTGCCATGGCAGCAGGTATTCATATCATTCCTATTACTTCAAGTATCAATAATGGATTTGCTTTGCCTCCCATTGCCTCCTTTCAAGAAAAAATTACGCCTAAAACCAAAGGGATTTTTATTTGCAATCCGAACAATCCTACAGGATATGTTTATAGTGAAGCTGAATTATTACAAATAAGAGATTTAATAAAAGAAAAAGACTTGTACTTATTTTCTGATGAAGCGTATACTGAATTTAGTTATGAAGAAAATGTGAAAAGTACTTTAACACTGCAAGGGGTGCAGGACCATGTAATTATGATTGACACTTTTAGTAAAAAGTATTCCGCATGTGGCGCACGTATCGGTGCACTAGTCACTAAAAACAAACAAGTCATTGAAGCGGTAATAAAATTTGCACAAGCAAGATTAAGTCCACCCACCTTGGAACAAATTGCTGCCGAAGCTGCACTAGGATTACCCAATAACTATTTTGACGAAACGAGAGAAGAATATAAAAATAGGCGCGATATATTAATGAATCGTTTGTCAAAAATGGAAGGGGTGTATTGCCCTATTCCTAGTGGCGCATTTTATGCAATGGCAAAGCTACCAGTTAAAAACACCAATGATTTTTGCCAATGGCTATTAACTACCTTTCGACATCACAATAGCACGATTATGCTGGCCCCAGGTAGCGGCTTTTACACGACCCCAGGACTTGGCTTGAACGAAGTAAGGCTTGCTTATGTTTTAAACGAAAAGGACATTAATTTGGCCATGGATTGCCTTGAACAGGCATTACGCGTATACCCAAACAATTAAGCGGAAAATCCCGTCACATTTAACAATAAGTTATTAAATGGGCATTGGATACAATGTTACCTTTATGCTTGTATATGTGGTTTGGTTTACCCATACAAGCAAGCAATCGAAAATCGCCCTTTAGTTCTCTAAGGGGCTTTTTTATGCCAAAAATTACGCGGTAAAATGGATTAATACTTCTGCGTGGGTATATTATAAGTGCCTCTGTCCTTAGCTTGGCTAATGTATAACATGATTTGATACACCAATTTGCTCTTTACCGGATTGCCATTAATACTCGCAGGAATAAACTCGTAAGCATCCCCATGCAAATCCCTAATAGGCTGATTAAATTCAGCATTATAAAAGGTAGAAGTATATTTAATATTAAAATCCTCTAATTTTCCAGTTGCAGAAATATCAAAAACATATTCCATTAAGATGTCTTCCCTTTGATCCTTGGCACCTTCTGGTAACTTGCGTTGGTTATACAATAAATAAAAGCCGTAATCAAGGCCGCCAATCTTAACCGGCGCAATTACTTTAGGTTTAATATAGCCGTTGGTATCCATCACGGATGCTTGTTTTACAATAGATGATACATCTGTTATATTATAAATTAATTTTTTATTAGTAAAATCATACACTTGAATCAAATCATTATTTTGGCTGAAATAATTCCAAATACTATCCTTTAATCCATTTTTATATTTACCTCTTGCCAACTCACGATTCGCACTATTCACTATAAAGCACTCCCCTAATTTTACTTTTTTATTGACCTTATCGGACTCGTAATTTTCAACCAAGGTTGGTGCAATTCTCATTTTACGCCATACAATACTTTGCGCATTTACAAACTGGGTCATCAATATGGCAAGTATAAAAATTAGCTTTTTCATATAATCAAATTTAATCATCAAGTTGTTTCAAAAAATAAAGGTACAAAAAAAATAGTCCCGCTCCGATAAATCGGAGCGGGACTATTTTAAAAGCGATATAAGAATATTATCTAACTCCTGTATATGTTATTGTTTCATCAAAAGAAACACGATGAGGTGAAATAACACTAGGTTGATTCATCCAATATTTAACTTTAAACGTCTTCGTAGCTGGATCATATTTGTTAACGCCACTAGGATCAAGCTCCGCAGAACGACCATTACCTGCTGGTTGCCCATATACGTTTATAACACTTGTTATTTTATTTGATGCATCAATGGCAAACTCGACACCGAACGAACCATAATAACTAAGGCCAGGAGTAGAAATGGAGTGATAAACTCCGCCAATTACATTATCATATAAGCGAACAGTATTTGCGCCACTCGTTACCATGCCAACGCTCATTGGATATCTTCCAGTAAGTCCAGCGTTAGCATAGTCAACCATTGTACCTGTAATTGTGTAGGTACCATCATATTTGTTACGAACACCAAATGAGTATACAGCATTACCATAGTTACCACTAATAATTCCTTTAGATACCTGAGAAATTTTAATAGGCAAACCATAGGCTGCATTAAAATTAAAATCAGAAGATACTGTAATTTTAGCTTCAACTGTAGTAAGGTTGGTGCCTTTTTTGATAACTACCGAAGTAGGAAAGCTAACCACAGAACTTGGTGGAACCACTTTAGTAACCCCATTTTGTGTATTATATGCAGTTAAAGTTGCAGCATCTGAAGAAAGCGTTACTGTAATGTCCTCGGGTGCATTACCTGGTCCAGTATAGTGGACGTTAACATTAAATGTTTTACTTGCACCAGCCGCAATAACACCTAAGTCAGAATAAAAACCAGGTACTCCAGTAACAGTTAAATTATCTCCTGTATTTGCAATCTCAATCACATTATTTTTATACTTCACAGCATCGATATTCATATCATCTGCCTTCAAACAAGAAGAAAGTGATATAATTAATAAACCAAGAAATATGTTTTTTATATTTTTCATAATTTTTATATTTAAATTTTATTTTGCCCAAAATATAAGTGAAGTAAATGGTGATAATCCTTTAGGAACGTTTGCTGTATTATAAGTTCCTTCTGATGATGGATATAAAATCCGTGTTGGTAATTTATCAGGCCTTGTACTTTCAGACTTTAATGAAGCAAACGTCTCATATTTTGTTGCACCAGCTGAATTATTTAATTTAGGGTACAAAGTACGACGATAATCATTCCATGATTGATCGCAATTTACCATATTTAAAGCGATCCACTTTTGAGTAATGATAGCTTCTAATTTTTGTTCAACCGTTAGTGCTAAATTCCAATTTACCAAAGGGCTGCTAGTATTATCTAGTCTATACGTTGCTGCAAGAGCAGTTGGGTTGCCAACAAGCGTTTGGTTTGGTAATGAATACAAATAATGAAATGAATGTAAAATTCCATTATCGAATGCAGCTTTCGCTGTTGTAGAAGTAATAATACCATATAAAGCGGCTTCTGCCTGAATAAAATAACTTTCAGAAGCAGTAATTAATGGGAATCCAGCATCTGGGCCTTTTAAAACACCAATTGAATTTCCAGCAGAAGTTCCAACTCTTAAAGTTCCAGCTGGAGCAGGGAACCAAAATGAACCATCAGGTGATGATGCCACACCTAAACTTTCATTACCTAATTGATTACAACTAGAAACTGCAGGATAATTGTAGTATAGCGCATTACCACGTGCTGGGTCCGATAATTTTTGTCCTGTATAGAATCCATGAGCGAAAAAAGTTGGCATCCACGCTTTATTACCAGAAGTTCCTGTGTAACTCCATCCCCAACTGCTCCACTTAGGATTTTGTCGGCCATTATCACGTGTATAACCAGGATTTACCAGCGCATTTGAGGTTAAAAATCCATCACTGCTAAATGTACTGTTAGAGAAGGTCACTTTACCCCTACCTCGAACTAAGATTCTTAATTTAATGGTATTGGCCAATTTTTTCCAGCTAACTACATCACCTCCAAACATTACATCAGCAACACCTAATTCAACCACATTTACATTGGCTAACCCAGTATTTATTTTAGCAATTGCGGCATCTAATGAGTCAGCAATATTTTTGTAAATCACTGGACCAGCTGAATAAGTAGGATTTAACACTTCAGATCCCTTTAATGCATCTAAATAAGGGACATCATTATAAGCATCTACTAAATGCTGAAAATGCATTGCTTTCATAATTTGAGCAACAGCATGAAAATAATTATGGTTTGGTAGGTTTCTTGTTTTATTGATGATGGTTTGATAATCATTTAATATATCATAAGATGTACTAAACACACCTGACCATTCAGAACTTGTATAATTATAAGTAATGGAGGTACCAAAACCACCATAACCACCTGCATTAGATGCATAACCACCTATTTGCTGCCCCATAGTGTTGAGGCTATTTACAGCACCTGCTGTATAAGTTAATGCTTGTGGTAAAATTAATTCTACTGATGCAGAAGTCGCATTATTTGGATCTTTATTTACATCCAAATACTTATTACAAGAAGTGCTTACAAGAAGCATTCCTGAGAGAATTATTAGGGTTATATTTTTCATATTTTTCATATTTTTCATTTCGCTTTTAGTTGAATAAACAATTAAAAAAAAATTGATTTGTTTAGGATTTACGATTAAAATTTAAATGATACTGTTGCACCATAATATCTTGATGGAGGCGTTTGTAAACCACTAATACCTACACCATTACCACCCGCACCACCAGAAGCACCATACTCAGGATCAGTGTAGTAATTATCTGGAGCCATCCACACTAATAAGTTACGTCCTTGTATACTTAAAGTACAACCTTTGATAAATTTAGATTTAACTAAAAGCTTAGAAGGTAGGTCATAAGAAACCGCTAATTCTCTTAACTTCCAGAAATCACCAGAATGAACATAGTTTGAAGTTACGCTTCTGTTTATATTATCACTCCAAAATCCATTATTACCATTACCATTGGGAACAGTAATATTTGTATTGGTAATATACTTACCAGGATTAGCTGGATCTGCAATAACTGAATTAGGGAAAACAAAGCGCATACGATCATATTGAGCAGTTCTCCAGCTAGTACCAGACCAATCGATACTTGAACCCATTGAGCTAAAAATATTATATCCGCCTCTATATTCAAACAAAAATGCTAGTTGAAATCCTTTATATTTAACAGTACCATCAAGGCTTAATTTATTTGCAGCAGTTGCATTTCCTAAATTTGAAATAGTATCACTTTGTTGAGGAATACCTGTAGCCGCATCAACAATTACACGGCCATCTGGAGATCTTTTGTAATCAAACCCCATAATAATTGGGAATGGCTGACCTGCAACCGCATAAGATGAACCCCCTAAACCCAATCGAGGTAAATCTTCACTAATACTAAGTACTGTATTTGTAAGATAACTATAGTTTCCACCAACTGTTACACTCAAATCTTTAGTTTGTATTGGAGTTATATGTGCAGTAACTTCTAAACCTTCACTCATTGTTTCACCTGTATTTGTTCGTAAAGCTGTAAAACCAGTTGTTCCAGATACACCTGTACTTACTGTTTGATTAGTCGTATTTGTATGGAACCAAGTCACATT